>DAORNX010000195.1:0-5080 GCA_035441225.1 Caulobacter sp. | reverse complement strand
CCCACCGCGAGGCGACCCGCGGCGCGGCGGTGCTGGTCGACGTCTGGGCCCCCTGGTGCGGACCCTGCCGGGCGATGGCGCCCCAGTTCGAGGCCGCCGCCGCGGTGCTCGAGCCCGGGGTGCGCCTGCTCAAGCTCAACGCCGACGCCGAACCGGCGACCACCGCCGAACTCGGCGTCTCGGGCATCCCGGCCCTGATCCTGTACCGCGACGGCCAGATCGTCGCGCGTCAGGCCGGGGCCATGACCAAGGACCAGATCGTCGCCTGGACGACCCAGGCGCTTGCCCAGGCCCCGGCCTGACCCGCAAAGGAGACCATTGTCATGTCTATCGACCGCGCCGTCTTTGTCTTCGCCGGCTTCGTGGTTCTGGCCAGCATCGCGCTGGGCCATTTCGTCAGCCCCTGGTGGCTGCTGCTGGGCGTCTTCGCCGGGCTCAACATGATCCAGGCCGCCTTCACCGGCTTCTGCCCGGCGGCGATGGTGTTCAAGAAACTCGGGGCCCGCCCGGGCGCGGCCTTCCACTGATACGGGCCCGTCCGCCCGCCGTCCAACCCGTCCCGGCATGGGCCGTGGACCCGCAGGAGATGACTCATGAAACTCAATGAAGGCGCGGTGGATCGCGTCCTCCGCATCATCGTCGGCCTGGTCGTGCTGTCGCTGGCCTTCGTCGGGCCGAAGACGGCCTGGGGCTATCTGGGCGCGATCCCGCTGCTCACGGGCATCGTCGGCTTCTGCCCGCTCTACGCCGTGCTGGGGATCAACACCTGCAAGGCGCCCCGGGCCAAATAGCCTCTGGCCGCGGGCCCGGGCTGCGGCGACGGCGGGCGTCGCGGCCATTGAACTTGCCTTCCGCAACGGGACGCTGGTTTGTGGTGATCGTCGCGTCGCGCAGACGGCCCACGCCCGGGAGACCCGCATCATGAAGCTCGATTCAACCATCTCCGCCGTCATCACCGGCGGCGCGTCCGGCCTCGGCGCGGCGACCGCCCGGCGGCTGGCCGCCGACGGAGTCCGGGTGGCCATCTTCGACCTCAACGAGGAGCTCGGCGAGGCCCTGGCCAGGGAGCTGGGCGGCGTCTTCTGCAAGGTCAACGTGGCCTCCGGCGAGGAGGTCGACGCCGCCTTCGCCAAGGCGCGGGCGGCGATCGGCCAGGAGCGCATCCTGGTCAACTGCGCCGGGGTCGGCGGCGGGGCCAAGACCGTCTCGCGCGACAAGCAGACCGGCGAGGTCAAGGAGTACCCGCTCGACAACTTCGAGCGCATTCTGCAGATCAACCTGGTCGGCACCTTCCGCTGCATCACCAAGAGCGCCGCCGGCATGCTGACGCTGGATCCGCTGCCGGACGGCGATCGCGGGGCGATCGTCAACACCGCCTCGGTGGCGGCCGAGGACGGCCAGATCGGCCAGGTGGCCTACACCGCCTCCAAGGCCGGCATCGTCGGCATGACCCTGGTCATCGCCCGGGACCTCTCGAACGAGGCCATCCGGGTCAACACCATCCTGCCGGGCATCTTCGACACCCCGCTGCTGGGCCGCGCCCCCGAGCATGTGAAGGCCGGCCTGGCCGCCCAGGTGCCATTCCCGCGCCGCCTCGGCGATCCGAACGAGTACGCCCACCTGGCCCACACCATGATCACCAATGGCTATTTCAACGGCGAGGACGTCCGTCTCGACGGCGCCATTCGCATGACCCCCCGCTGACTTCCGACTTTCAGACCCATCCCCTCCGAAGGAACACGACCATGAGTGAAGCCTGGATCATCGACGCCGTCCGCACCCCGCGCGGCATCGGCAAATACGGCAAGGGCGCCCTGTCCGAGATGCACCCGCAGCAGCTCGGCGCGACCGTCCTCAAGGCGCTGGCCGAGCGCAACAAGATCAACACCGCGGAAGTCGACGACGTGATCTGGGGCACCAGCTCCCAGCGGGGCCCGGCCGCGGGCGACCTCGGCCGCATGTCGGCGCTCGACGCCGGCTATGACATCAAGTCCAGCGGCGTGACCCTCGACCGCTTCTGTGGCTCGGGCATCACCACCGTGAACTTCGCCGCCTCGACGATCATGGCCGGCATGTCCGACATGGTCGTGGCCGGCGGTTGCGAGATGATGTCGATGCCCAACCGGCGCTCGCCGGAGGATGGCCCGGTGACCATGGACCAGGGCAACCTGCGTCTGCGCGCCAGGCATCCCCAGTCGCACCAGGGCATCTGCGCCGACTCCATCGCCACCCTGGAAGGCATCAGCCGCGAAGCCCTCGACGCCCTCGCCCTGGTCAGCCAGCAGCGCGCCGCCGTGGCCATCGCGGAGAACCGCTTCGCCAAGAGCCTGATCCCCGTCTACAAGGAAGACGGAACCTTGGCCCTCGACCATGAGGAGTTCCCCCGTCCGCAGACGACCGCCGAAGGCCTCGCGGCCCTGAAGCCCTCGTTCGAGGCCCTGGCCGACGTGCCGCTCGACAAGGATGGCACCACCTTCCGCAAGCTGATCACCGCGGTCTATCCGGACCTCGACCTGAAATTCTTCCACCACGCCGGCAACAGCTCGGGCGTCGTGGACGGCGCGGCGGCCCTGCTGCTGGCCTCGCCGGCCTACGCCAAGGCCAATGGCATGACGCCCCGCGCCCGCGTGGTGGCCATGGCCAACATGGGCGACAGCCCCACCCTGATGCTCAACGCCCCGGTGCCGGCGGCGAAGAAGGTCCTGGCCAAGGCCGGCCTGACGGTCGAGGACATCGACCTGTGGGAAATCAACGAGGCCTTCTCGGTCGTGGCCGAGAAGTTCATCCGCGACCTGAAGCTCGACCGCTCCAAGGTCAACGTCAACGGCGGCGCCATGGCGCTGGGCCACCCGATCGGCGCCACCGGCTCGATCCTCATCGGCACGATCGTCGACGAGCTCGAGCGGACCGGCAAGCGCTACGGCCTGGTGACCATGTGCGCCGCTGGCGGCATGGCCCCGGCGATCATCGTCGAGCGCATGTAGAACGGCGGGCGGCGCTCGCGTCGCCCCTGCCTGCATCGAGGTGGAGACGGGACGGGGACGCCGATCATGCGTCCCCGTTTCGCTACCTGGCCGCGGCCAGAATGTGCGCCCATTCGGCCGCGGTCACCGGCTGCACCGACAGCCGGAACGAGGTCACCAGCGACATGGCCGCCAGGGCCGGGTCGGCCTTGGCCTGGGCCAGGGTGAACGGCCGCGCCAGCGGTTCGACGGCCCGCAGGTCGACGCACTGGAACACACCCTTGGCGTCGGTCGGATCGGGATAGGCCTCGCGAACCACCTCGGCGACGCCGACGATCTCCTTGCCGGCCTGGGAGTGATAGAAGAACACCCCGTCGCCGAGCCGCATGGCCATCATGTTCAGCTTGGCGGTGTGGTTGCGCACGCCGTTCCACGGCTCACCCTTCGGTCCCGCGGCGACCAGGTCATCCCACGAGAAGACGTCCGGTTCGGACTTCACCAGCCAGTACGCCATCGCTCGCTCCTTCGCCGCCGATCCCCTATATCCCCGACATGGCCGAAGCCTTCAACGACCTGACCCTGTCCGCCGACCGCGAGGCCCGCTACGCCGAGGTCGCCGCGGAGATCGCCTCCGTTCTCAAGGGCGAGCCGAACCTGACCGCCCGGATGGCCACGGTGGCCTCGATGCTGGCGGCAAGCTTCGACGACTATTTCTGGACCGGCTTCTACGTCGTCGATCCCGACAGGACGGACGAACTGGTCGTCGGTCCCTACCAGGGCACGCTCGGTTGCCTGCGCATCGCCTTCGGCCGCGGCGTCTGCGGCGCGGCGGCGGCCAGCGGCGAGACCCAGCTGGTGCCGGACGTGGAGGCCTTTCCGGGACACATCGCCTGCGACAGCCGCTCGCGGAGCGAGGTGGTGGTCCCGGTCTTCGGACCCGACGGGCGGCTGATCGCGGTGTTCGACGTCGATTCCGACCGACCGGCCGCGTTCGACGAGACCGATGCGCGCTGGCTGGAGCGTATTCTGGCCGACGTATTCAGTCGCTGAAGCGGCCCGCGAATTGCTGGGGTGGGGGCGAAAATCCCTTACCGGGACAAGGGTTGTCCCCAGAATGAGCCGCTGCCGATGCTGAGCGTCAAGTCGATCCACCCCTCCCTCCTGTCGCCTCAGGAGCTGGCCGCCTGGCGTGCGCTGGTCGCGGCGCAGCCGGCGTTCGGCAGCCCGTTGCTGGGTCCCGACTTCGCCCTGGCCGTCGGCGCCGTGCGCGAGGACGCCCGGGTGGCGGTGTATCGCGCCGGAGAGACCATCGTCGGATTCCTTCCCCACCACCGCCGGCCGGGCGGCCTGGCCCGTCCGCTTGGCGCGCCGCTGTCCGACTATCATGGCCTGATCGCCGGACCCGATTTCGGCCTGACGGGCGCGCGGGCGCTGGAGCTGGCGGGGCTGTCGGCCTACCGCTTCACCGGCCTGGTCGACCCGCACGGGATGTTCCAGGATGCGGCGGCCGGCGCCGCCTCGGGCTACGCCATCACCCTGACGATCTCGCCGGAGGCCTATCTCGAGAGCCTGCGCGCCGTCTCGCCCAAGCGCTTCAAGAACTGGCGCCGCCTCGACAACAAGATGGAACGCGAACTGGGGCCCGTGCGCATCGAAGCCAGCGACGAACCGGCGGTCTATGAACAGATCATGGACTGGAAGCGCGAGCAGCTGATTCGCACCGGGGTGGCCGACTTCCTGCGCCCCGACTGGACCCATCGGCTGCTGGCCGGCTTCCTCGCCGCCACCGGTCCGCTGCGCGGCCTGACCCTGGTCCTGTGGGCCGGCGACCGGATCGCCGCGGGCCACTTCGGCGTGACCCAGAACGGCTGGTACCATCCATGGGTGGCCTCGACCAATCCCGACCTGGGCGAGTTCTCGCCCGGCCAGACCTTCCTCATGCGGGCCATCGCGGCCATGCCGGCCCTCGGGCTGACGACCTACGACCTCGGCCCCAGCCACGATCACTACAAGCGCCACTACGCGGCGCCGAGTCAGGCCGTGGGGGAGGGCACCGCGGTCGCGGCGACGGCGGCCGGCCGGCTGGCGGGTGGGCGCGAACGGATCTGGACGCTCGC
>DAORNX010000194.1:0-5085 GCA_035441225.1 Caulobacter sp. | reverse complement strand
CTTCGCGCTCGGCGCCGGAACCGCCCTGCTCGGCGACAAGGCCGCCCACGCCTGCACCGAGGCGGTCGAGACGGTGATCGAGGGTCATTACGCCGGCCAGATCGCCGAACTGGCCGACCGCGATCCCGCGCTGGCCGCCGAGCTGACGAAATTCCGCGACGAGGAGCTGGCCCACCGCGACATCGCCCGCGACGAGGGCGCGCGCGAGGCGCCCGGCTATCCGCTGCTGGCCGCCGTGATCCGCGCCGGCTGCAAGGCCGCGATCCGCATCAGCGAGAAGGTCTAGGAACCGCAGCGCGCGTTCGGGGATTGAGGGGGCATGCCCGATCCCGCTCCGCCGACTCCGCCCGATCCCGCGCCGCCCTACGAGCCGCCCCCGCCCGAAGTCGATCCGGGTCTGCCCGGGGAGCCGAGCCCGGCGCCGGCCTATGATCCGCCAGAGCCGCCGACCGTCGCCTGACGGATGGGCTATCGCAGGGCCATCTGCCCCCAGATGGCGCGCAGCACACGCAGCTGCTTGTCGGTCGACTCGCGCAGGTCATGACGATCGTGCAGCACCAGGCCGATCCGCGCGCCGCGCCGCCAGGCCACGTCCGCGTCCCAGACGATGCCCTCGCTGACCTGCATCAGCTGCAGACGGCCCGGAACCAGCTGCGGCGTCGGCGTCTCGACCATCGCGCCGCCCGGCGTGATGTTGCGGATGACGCAGTCGATGGTCTTGGTGGCGTCTTCGAAGCAGAGCTTGCCCGACAGGAGCGCGCGGGCGCGCCCGCCGTGGCGGCGTTCAACGGATCTGGACTGGGAAGCGGACATGGGCGCGAGCCTATCGCGCCGAGGTTTCCAAGGTCTTTCCGGACCACGGTCGCCTGACCGCCTGGACGATCACGCCTCCAGTTCGATGTCCCAGTACAGGTAGTCGAGCCAGCTTTCGTGCAGGAACCCGGGCGGGAAACGGCGGCCATGGTCCTGCAGTTCATGCATCGAGGGGCGGCGCGGGAAGCGGTGCGGATGCATGTGCGCCTCCTTCGGCGTGCGGCCGCCCTTGGTCAGGTTGCAGCGCGCGCAGGCGGTGACGATGTTCTCCCAGGTCGTGCGCCCGCCCCGCGAGCGCGGAATGACATGATCGAAGGTCAGGTCCGAGCCCGCGCCGCAGTACTGGCAGCTGAAGCTGTCGCGCAGGAACAGGTTGAAGCGGGTGAAGGCCGGAGGTCGGTCCTGGGCGACGTAGGACTTGAGGCAGACCACGCTGGGCAGCCGCATCTCGAAAGACGGGCTGTGGACCATCTTGTCATAGGTGGAGATGACCTCGACCCGATCGAGGAACACCGCCTTGATGACTTCCTGCCAGGGCCAGAGCGACAGGGGATAGTAGCTGAGCGGCCGGTAGTCGGCGTTCAGAACCAGGGCGGGCCAGCCGGACGGCGGCGCCTTGAGCACCTGGGCTCTATGCGGCGTCATGGGCGACCATCCCACGACGGCTCGGGACTTGAATACGCGACGGACCTGAAGACCTGCCTCGCTTTCCGCGCCTCCTCGGGGATCGCCAACACCCCCGAACGCGACTCGCAGGATAGCCCCTGTTTCGTGACGGGGCCAAGACACAGAACGCCGCCGCCGCGACCATTGTGGATTTGGGCTGCCCGGTCGCCTAGGGTGTGGGCCGCCACAACGCGGGGAGCCGGCGATGCGCTCGGACCTGGGGATGGGGATCGTTCTGGTCGTCGCAGGGCTGCTGCTGGTCGGATGTCTGCGACCGCCACAGGCGCCGGCGCCCCCAGGGATAACGCTGACCCCGCTCAGATCGATTTCCGCCCTGGAGGCCAGGGTCCTGCTTCGCCTGGCCGGGGTGAAGGGTCTGCCCGTCCGCTATGCCGTCGACTGCTACCGGATGGAATACGTCGTCACCGGCCCCGACGGCCGGCCGGCGCGCCTGAGCGGCCTGCTGGCCCTGCCCCGCGGCGTCGCGGCCAGCCGTCTTGTGAGCTTTCAGCACGGCACCGCCACGACCCGCTCCGCCGTCCCGTCACAACCCGACGGCACGGGCCTGGCGGCGGCGATCCTGTTCGCGGGCAACGGCTATGCGCTGGTGGCTCCCGACTATCCGGGCATGGGCGTCTCGCCCGGCAAACATCCCTACTACGTCGCTGAATCGATCGGGCCCTCGGTGGTCGCGATGATCGACGCCGCCCGACGTCTCGACGGCGTCCCGGACGCGCCGGTGTTCCTGTCAGGCTTCTCCGAGGGCGGCTGGGCCAGCGTCGTCGCCCTGAAGATCCTCGAGGCGCGCGGCGAACGGGTCCTGGGCGCGGCCCCTGTCGCCGGTCCGTACGACGTTCGACGCATCTCGATCCCGGCGGCGATGAAGGGCGGGTCGCCCTCGCACTCGCTCTATCTGGCCTACGCCGCCTGGGGCCAGGCGGGCTACTACGGCAACCGGCTCGACAGCCTGCTGACGCCGGAATACGCCGCCACGGTGGAGCGGCTGTTTGCCGGAGCCAAGCCCAAGGCGATCCTCGCCGGCCTGCCGGCCGATCCCAGGCTGATGTTCAGCCCCGCCTTCCTGGCGCTCTACGATCGCGGCGAGCCCCACTGGTATCTGGACACCTTCGCCGCCGCGGGGGTCGCCGATCTGACGCCGGTCACGCCGGTGCGACTCTATTACGGATCGCAGGACCGGGACGTTATCCCCGAGGAAGCCCGAGCCGCCGAGCGGGGCATGCGCAGCCGGGGGGCCGATGTGACGGCCGTCGATGTGGGCCCGGTGGGGCACGACGCCTCGATGCTGGCCGCCGCCCCCCTGATCTTCGCCTGGCTGCGTCAGCTGGAAGTGGCCGAGACGATGACCGGGACAGGATCGCCCGGCTGAGCCTGACCTCAAGGCAAAGAAAAAGGGCCGCGCGATGCGGCCCTTGTCAGGTTCGGTCCCGCCGTCCACCCCGGGGGATCGGGGGGACGAAACGGGATCGAAGGGTCGTCGCGGGGGTTACGCCCCGGCGAAGGCGGTCGCGCCGGCGGCGGCGGCGCCCAGCACCAGGAAGAAGACGACCGCCGAGCGGTCGAAGAAGCGTTCGAAGCTGATGAGCTTGGAGATGGTCATGACACACAGTCCTTAAGTTTGGGCCCCTGTTCTGGACGGAGCCCCCCAGTTTGAACCCCCGGGGGAGCGGGGGCCGTTCGATCTGAACGGTGCTTAAATAACACCGATCTGAACGGCGTCAAGATGATCTTTACAGCGTTCGGATAGAGATTTAACGTGAGCCCCATGAGAGAACCTGCAACCGCCGAGGCCCGGCCCTATCATCACGGCGATCTGAGGCGCGCCCTCGTGGACGCCGCTCGCCGGATTCTCGAGAACGAAGGGCCCAGCGCCCTGTCGCTGCGGGCGGTGGCGCGGGAGGCCGGGGTCAGTCCGGCCGCGCCCTATCACCACTTCAAGGACAAGGGCGAGCTGCTCGACGCCGTGGCCCATGTGGGCTGGGACATGCTGGGCGAGTCCATGACCGGGGCCAGGGCGCGCGCCGCCAACCTCGGCGCCCTGATGACCGAGATCGGCGTGTCCTACGTGCAGTTCTCACAGCAGCATCCGGCCCTGTATCGCGTGATGTACGACTGCTCGCGCGACAAGGACATGTTGCCTGAAGGCATGCAGGACAACGAGGACAGCGCCTACTGCATGGTCCGCGACACCTTCCGCAAGGTGGCCGGGCCCGAGGTCAAGGACGACGACATCGAGCTGGCCACCATCGCCGCCTGGTGCGCCGCCCACGGCCTGGCGGAAATGAGCAGCTTCAAGCAGTTCGATCCGCTGAAGAGCGCGCTTGGCGGCGAGGAAGCCTTCCTGCGCGGCGTGCTCGGCCATCTGGGCATGTTCCAGGCGTCAAGGCCCGCCTGAGCCCGGACGCGGGGAACGGCGGCGGGTTCCGGCCGTTAGGCGTGCTGGACCCCCAGTCGCCGAGAGTATCCCCATGCTGATCTCCGAAGTGATGACCGCCAACCCGCAGGTCGCCCGGCCCTCCGACACCGTCGCCGATGTGGCCCGCCGCATGAACGCCACCGACGCCGGCGCCATCCCGGTCGTCGAGGACGGCCAGATTCGCGGCATCATCACCGACCGCGACATCGTGCTGCGCGTGGTTGGCGAGCAGCGCAGCTTCGACACCCGGGTCGAGGAGGTGATGAGCACCGATGTCCAGACCTGCCGCGAGGACGCCCCGATCGCCGATGTCATCTTCCAGATGACCGACAAGCAGATCCGCCGCATCCTGATCGTCGACGGCGCCGACCGGCTGACCGGCATCGTTTCGCTCGGCGACGTCGCCCAGGAGGCCTCGGCCCGCAAGGCCGGCGCGGTGCTCGAGGACATTTCCGAGGCTCCCGCCAACAACTGATGACGCACGACTGATGCGAAGCGGCGCGCGCCGGTCTACAGACGGCCGGTGAGCGCCTCCTTCGTCACCCGTTTCGCCCCGTCCCCCACGGGCCGGCTGCATCGCGGCCATGCCTTCTCGGCCCTGACCGCCTTCACGGCGGCGCAGAGGGCCAGGGGCCGCTTTCTGCTGCGCATCGAGGACATCGACGTGACTCGCTGCCGGCCCGAGCACGAGGCGGCGATCCTCGACGATCTGGCCTGGCTGGGGCTCGACTGGGAACAGCCCGTGCGCCGGCAATCCGAGCACCTGGCCGACTATGAGGCGGCGCTCGAAAGCCTGCGGGCGCGGTGCCTCGTCTATCGCTGTTTCAGGACCCGCAAGGACCTGGCCCAGGCGGCGCTGAGCGCGCCACACGGCGCCGAGTCGCCCTTCCGCGGCGGGCCGATCCATCCCAATGAGGAGGACCGCTGGCTGTCGGAGGGCAAGCCGTTCGCCTGGCGGCTGTCGCTCGACGCGGCGCGCGAGGCGCTCGGCGGCTTCCACCGGCTGCGGTTCCAGGAACGGGGCGAGGGGCCGAACGGCGAGCACGGCCGCATCGAGGCCCGACCCGAGCGGGCCGGCGACGTGGTGCTGGCGCGCAAGGATGTCGGCGTCGCCTATCACCTGGCCTGTGTCGTCGACGACGCCCTGCAGGAGATCACCGAGGTGATCCGCG
>DAORNX010000193.1:0-5140 GCA_035441225.1 Caulobacter sp. | reverse complement strand
ACACCGGCTCGCGCAAGGTCTCGCGCCTGAACGCCCAGCTGAAGAAGCTGTCGGCGGCCTGATTTCGGCTCGCGAGACACCGGTCGGCTAACGCCGTTCGCCTTATATTTCAGCAGCTTGATCAACCGGCAGGCGCCTCTCGCGCCGGCCGGTTTTTCATGTTCGCGTTTCCCGTGTGCGGCGAATTCTCACACCTCCCGGAGGGGTCGTTAACGGATTCCCTTGCCACGCGAGGGGCCCTCGTGAGTCAACAGAAATATCCGCGTCCGGACTCAAATTTCACGTTTGACCCACGGTTTTTTGGGCCGCTAAGTGTGAAGCCTCGACGCTTGGTCCATTTCCAATTTTGGGTATGCGAAAGGCGGCGGCGGATGTCGTGCATCCGCCGGTTAAGTCCTTGTCTGCGTTGAGTTTATGACTTCTCCGTCGTGGGGGCGGAGGGGTTTCGCGGGTTCGGAAAGAGTAACCAACAGGTGGGGCTGATGACTTCCATGGGCGGGCGAATGATGTCCTCGCAGACTCCTGCAGGCGCGGTCTGGACGAAGGCTTGTCTGGCGCTTCGGCGGGAGCTCGGAGAGGCGGCGTTCGGCTCCTGGCTGGCCCAGGCCGCCCTGCGCGAGATCGCCGACGGCCGGATCATCCTCGTCACCCCCACCGGCGTCGCCCGCGACTGGATCCGCCGCAACGCCTGGCGCCGCATCGGCGAGCTGTGGGCCGAGCACGACCCGGCCGGCCGCAGCCTCGACCTGAAGTCGCGCATGGAATTCGAGGCCGACACCGGCGGCCTGGACATCATCGCCGAGGCCATCGAAGTGATGGACCCGGTCGCCACCGACGCCCCGACCATCGCGCCGACGCCGGGGCTGCGGACGGGACGGATCACGGGCCTGCAGGATCGCTTCACCTTCGACAGCTTCGTGCCCGGTCCGGCCAACGAGTTCGCCCACGCCGTCGCCCGCCGGGTGGCCAGCTGGGCCGACGGCCACTTCAACCCGGTGGTGATCCACAGCGGCTACGGCTTCGGCAAGACCCACCTGCTCAACGCCATGGCCTGGGAGGCCATGCGGGCGGCCCCGGAAAAGCGCGTCGTCTATCTGAGCGCCGAGCGCTTCCTGTCGACCTTCGTGCGGGCGGTGATGGATCGCTCGACGGCCCTGTTCAAGGAAGAGCTGCGCGCCGCCGACCTGCTGCTGATCGACGACGTGCATTTCGTGGCCGGCAAGCAGTCGACCCAGGAAGAGCTGTTCCACACCCTGACCGCCCTGATGGAGGACGGCCGCCGGGTGGTGTTCTCGGCCGACCGGCCGCCGGCCCAGATCACCGAGATGGACGCGCGCCTGCGCAGCCACCTGTCGGCGGGCCTGGTCTGCGGCATCGAGCCGGCCGACCGCACGCTGCGCATGGGCATCCTCGAACGCAAGCTGATCGCCCTGGGCCGCCAGGGCGGGTTCACCGCCTCGGCCAGGCCCGAGGTGATGCAGTTCCTCGCTGACCGCTTCACCGACAGCGTGCGTGAGCTGGAAGGCGCCCTGAACACCCTGGTGGCCCGCATGGGCGCCCAGGTCGGCGGCCTGTCGCTGGACGAGGCCCAGGCCATCCTGCGGCCGCACCTGCGCGGCGCGGAGAAGCGCATCACCATCGACGACATCCAGAAGGCCACGTCGGAGCACTTCGGCCTGCGCCAGGCCGATCTCGTCTCGGAGCGCCGCAACCGCTCGGTCGCCCGCCCCCGTCAGGCGGCCATGTGGCTGGCCAAGCAGCTGACCACCCGCTCGCTGCCGGACATCGGCCGGCGCTTCGGCGGTCGCGACCACACCACCGTCCTGCACGCCGTGCGCCGCATCGAGGCGCTCAAGGCCGAGGATCCGCAGCTGTCGCGCGACCTCGAAGCCCTGACGCGCAAGCTGCGGGGGTAGGCGGGGACATGTAGCCGGCGAAGCCGGTACGTGTCCCCCAATCGAGCTGCCTGTGAATCCGGATTAGGGGACACGTACCTGCGGTACATGTCCCCGGCCCCTACGGCCTCACGCCATTCTCATGGAAGAAGTCGATCATCCGTCGCCAGCCGTCCTGGGCGGCGGTCGCGTCGTAGCTGGCCCGATAGTCGGCGTGGAAGCCGTGCTGGGCGTCGGGATAGACGATGATCTCGCTGCCGCGTTTGCGGAACTCGGCCAGCCTGGCCCGCATGGCCTCGATGTCGGCCGCGGGGATGCCCTGGTCCCTGCCGCCATAGAGGCCCAGCACCGGCGCCTTGAGGTAGCCGGCCAGCTCGATTGGCCACTGCCGCTCGGGCTCGGCGAGGAACTGGCCGGCCGCCGGCCGCGACAGCCGGCCGTACCAGGCCACGCCGCAGCGAAAGGCCCGGAACCGCTCGCAGGCCAGCCAGACCTGGGCGCCGCCCCAGCAGTAGCCGGTGATGGCCATCCTGCGCCGGTTGACGAAGGCCTGGGCCGAAAGCCACCGCGTGGTCGCGTCGATGTCGCCCATCACCTGGGCGTCGGTGGCCGCCGCGACGATGCCGCGGATGGCGGCGAAGTCGGTCAGCGGCGCGGGGTCGCCGTAGCGTACGAAGAAGTCCGGCGCGATGGCTACATAGCCAAGCTTCGCCAGCCGCCGGCAGACGTCGCGGATGTATTCGTGGATGCCGAACACCTCCGACACCACCAGCACGACCGGCCGCCGCCCGCGCCCGTCGGGACGGGCGACGTAGGCGGGAATGTCGCGATCCCCGGCCGGGACCAGCACCGTCTCGGCGATCAGCCCGGCGGCGTCGGTGTGGATCGGCTCGGCGGACGCTGACACCGCGGCGGCCGCGAAGCCGGCGAAGAACAGCCCGGGCAGGGCGCGGCGCGACAGGTCGAAGTCACGCGGCTCCGACCCTTCGGGACGGGTGAGGTTCAGCATGGCGGGGTTTCCGGTTTTGGGCAGGCCATAAGCTAGCCTAACGCCGGAGTCGTCGCGCTGGAAAGCCGCTCAGCCGCTCCGCGCTCTTCGCAGCGTCAGATTGATCCGGCCGCCGCCTGGCACCAGTCGCGACGAGCCGGGGATGATCCGGTCCACGCCGTGGAACGCCAGCCGCGAGTCCCCGCCCAGCAGGCAGACGTCGCCGGAGGCCAGCCGCACCGAACGCGTCGGATCGGTGCGCCGGGGGCCGCCAAGGCGGAAGATCGCCGTGTCGCCCAGGGAGACCGACAGAACCGGGAAGCGGAAGTCGGCCTCGTCCTCGTCGCGGTGCAGGGCCATCCGCGCGCTCTCGCGATACAGATTGACCAGGCAGGCGTCAGCGGGGACGGCCGGGTCGACGAGCTCGGCCCAGAGTTCCTGCAGCACGGGCGGCATCGGCGGCCAGGGCCGGCCCGTCAGCGGGTGGCGGGCCTCGTAGCGATAGCCGCGCGCGTCCGTGACCCAGCTCAGCGGCCCCAGGCCCGTCATCTCCACGCTCATCGCCTTGCCGCCGGGCGTCACTTGGCGATGGAAGGGCGCCCCGCGCGCGGCTGCCAGCACGGTCTCGACGAGCGCCTCCTGGGCGGCCGGGTCCAGCCGCCCCGGCAGCAGGGTGAAACCTGACAAATCCTTCATGATTCAGTCCGCACGGGATCAGTCTAACCTCCGGCCGTGCGGCAAGGGGAGACTTTCGGTGTTGCAACGCATGGGACTGGGCCTGGCGCTGGCGGCGTCGGTCATGCTGGCGGGCTGCGCCGTGGACAAGGCCCCGGCCGCGCGCCATGTGCTGCCCACGGACGTCACGCCCGTCCACTACGACATCACCGTGCGGCCCGACGCGACCGCCCTGACCTTCACCGGCTCGGTCGGCGCCGATGTCCAGGTGGCGCGGGCCACCGACACGGTGACCCTCAACGCCGCCGACCTGACCTTCGGCAAGGTGCGGCTCGACGGCGCCGAGGCCTCGCCCCGGGTCGCCTATGACGCCGACGCCCAGACCGCCACCCTGACCTTCGCCCAGCCCCTGTCCGCCGGCCCGCACCGGCTGGCGATCGACTACGCCGGCAAGATCAACCGGCAGGCGTTCGGCCTGTTCTCGGTCGACTACGACACGGCCCAGGGGCCGCGGCGGCTGCTGGCCACCCAGTTCGAATCCCCCGACGCGCGGCGGTTCGCGCCGATGTGGGACGAGCCGTCGCTGAAGGCGACCTTCCGGCTGACCGTCGAGGCCCCGGCCGCCGACATGGTCGTGTCCAACATGCCCGTCCAGGCGGCCGCGCCGATCGAGGGCGGCCTGACCCGAACCACCTTCGCGGTCTCGCCGAAGATGAGTTCCTATCTGCTGTTCCTGGCGGTGGGCGATTTCGAGCGGGTCAGCCGCAAGGTCGGCGACGTCGACGTCGGGGTGGTGGTCAAGCGCGGCTCGACCGGCGAGGCGGGCTTCGCCCTCGACGCGGCCGAGAAGCTGCTGCCCTTCTACGACGACTATTTCGGCACGCCCTATCCCCTGCCCAAGCTGGACCTGGTGGCCGTGCCCGGCGGCGCGGCGGCCTTCTCGGCCATGGAAAACTGGGGGGCGATCCTCTATTTCGAGAAGGCCGTGCTGGTCGACGCCCGGGTCTCCAGCGAGGCCGACCGCCAGAACGCCTTCACCACCATCGCCCACGAAATGGCCCACCAGTGGTTCGGCGACCTGGTGACGATGAGCTGGTGGGACGACATCTGGCTCAACGAGGGCTTCGCCTCCTGGATGGAGACCAAGGCCACGGCGGCCTTCCATCCCGAGTGGTCGGTCTGGCTGCAGGACATGGCCGCGCGCGACGGGGCGATGAACCTCGACGCCCGGTCGGCCACCCATCCCGTCGTCCAGGATGTCGCCGACGCCCGAGACACGGCCTTCGACACCATCAGCTACCAGAAGGGCCAGGCGGTCATCCGCATGGTCGAGGCCTGGGTCGGCGAGGACCACTTCCGCGAGGCCCTGCGCGCCTACATGAAGAAGCACGCCTACGGCAACACGGTCAGCGACGACCTGTGGAGCGCGGTGGAAGCCGCCTCGGGCCAGCCCATCCGCCGCATCGCCGCCGACTTCACCGGCCAGCCCGGGGTGCCGCTGATCAGGGTGACCAGCCTCGGCTCGGCCTGGCGGCTGGCCCAGCGGCGCTTCGGCGTCGACGCCCCGTCGCGCCAGCCGCTC
>DAORNX010000192.1:0-5148 GCA_035441225.1 Caulobacter sp. | reverse complement strand
CAGGCCCGGGTCGCCGCGCCCCTGCCCCGGGCCGCGCCCCAGACCACCGCGGCCCTCGCCTCCTTCGACGACGTGTTGAAGCTGATCCAGGCCAAGCGCGACATCACCCTGCTGATGGACGTGCAGCAGTACGTCCGGCCGATCAGCTTCCGCCCCGGGGCCATCGAGTTCGAACCCGCGCCGCGCGCGCCGTCGGATCTGACCCGGCGGCTGTCGTCGCGCCTCAAGGAATGGACCGGCCAGACCTGGCTGGTGGCCACCGCCGGCGGCGGCGGGGCCGAAAGCGCCTGGGAACGGCAGAAGCGCGAGGAGAAGGAAGCCCGTGACCAGATTCTCGCCGACCCGTTCGTGATGTCGGTGATGGACGCCTTCCCCGGCGCTGAGCTGCTTGGCGTGCGACAGCTTGCGGTTCCGCAGGGGGAAGCGGTTAGCGTCAATCCCGACGAGGACGTCGAGGAGGACTGACCCTCCCTGCGTCCTTCGACACGGGCCTTCGGCCCTGCTCAGGATGACGTGGATCTGAGATGTCGCCCCCCACGTCATGGTGAGCAGCGCGAAGCGCGTGTCGAACCACGCACCATGGACCCGCGCCATCAGATGCGCTGGCCATCAAGGGAGTTGAACCATGTCCAGGGCCAACGGCCGCAAGGCGATCTTCATCACGGGCGCTGCCTCGGGCATGGGCCTGGAGACGGCGCGGCTGTTCGCGGAGAAGGGCTGGTACGTCGGCGGCGTCGACGTCAACACCGACGGCCTGCGCGCGCTGGAGCAGGAACTGGGCTGGGACAACTGCCTGGTCCGCGAGCTCGACGTCACCGACCGCGACGCCTACCGCGATACGCTCGCGGCCTTCGTCGAGGCGGCGGGCGGCCGGCTCGACGTGATATTCAACAACGCCGGCATCGGCCGGGGCGGTCCGTTCGAGGACATGTCCTGGGAGGACGCCATGGCGGTGATCAACATCAACCTGGTGGCCGTGCTCAGCGGCATCCACCTGGCCATTCCCTACCTGAAGGCCACCCCGGGTTCGCTGTGCTTCTCGACCTCGTCGAGCTCGGCGATCTTCGGCATGGCCAACATCGCCGTCTATTCGGCGACCAAACATGCGGTGAAGGGCTTCACCGAGGCGCTCTCGGTCGAGCTGAAGGCCGCCGGCGTGCGGGTCGCCGACACCCTGCCGGGCCTGATCGACACGCCAATTCTGCCCGATGAGGCCAAGGCGGGCGCCCCGACCGAGGGCATGTGGCGCCTGACCCCGCCGCGCGAGGTCGCCGAGGCGGTCTGGTCCGCCTACCATACCGACAAGATCCATTGGTACGTGCCGGGCGAGCTCGAAGCCTTCGACCAGCTGCAGACCGCCCAGCCGGAAATGATCCGCGACCAGATGGTCCAGGCGGGGCTGTTCAACCAGGCTGCCGAAAATCCTCCCCAGTAGGCCGAAGACCGCCCTGGAGAGGGGGACCATGCGGAGCATGGTGGAGGGGGCGGCGCTGTAGCCGCCGGAAAGACCGGAATTCAGGATTGGGCCGCTTGCGTCGGCGCTGCCCCTCCACCGCCTCCGGCGGTCCCCCTCCCCGTTTCGCTTCGCTCCGCGGGGAGGATTGGGTTAGAGGAATCCATGGCCTCCACCGCCGGACCCGAGATCGAGCGACTGATCGCCCTGCTGGGCAAGCTGCCGGGGCTGGGGCCCAGGTCGGCGCGGCGGGCGGCGCTGGCGTTGCTGAAACGGCGTGAACAGCTGCTCGACCCGCTGACCGACGCCATGGTCGAGGCTCGGGCGAAGGTGCGCACCTGTTCGACCTGCGGCTCGCTCGACACCTCCGATCCCTGCGCCATCTGCGCCGACAGGGCCCGCGACGGCGGCCTGCTGTGCGTGGTCGAGGAGGTCGGCTCGGTCTGGGCGCTCGAGCGGGCCAGCGCGTTTCGCGGCCGCTATCACGTGCTGGGCGGACTGCTGTCGGCGCTCGACGGCATGGGGCCGGACAAGCTGCGCGTCGCCGAACTGCTGAACCGCGCGGCGGGCGGCGAGGTGCGCGAGGTGATCCTCGCCCTGCCCGCCACGGTCGACGGCCAGACCACGGCCCACTACCTCGCCGAGCGACTGGCGCCGTCGGGCGTGCCGGTAACCATGCTGGCGCGGGGCGTCCCCGTGGGCGGCGACCTCGACTGGCTCGACGACGGCACCATCGCCCAGGCGCTGCGGGCCAGACGGCCCGCGTGAGCCCATTGTCCTCCCCGACTTCGCGGGGAGGATTGGCCGTGGGGTCGATTCCCGCTAGGAACGGAGCATGAACGATCCCACCGTCATCGCCATTGCCGCCGCCGCAGTTTTCGCCATCGCCTTCCTGGGCGTGCTGGTCCTGTGGCTGCGTGAGCGGGGACAGTCGGTGAAGCTGGCCACCGAGCTGGCCGGGGCCATCGAGCGGGCGCGGCTGCAGGAGGACGCGCGGGCGACGATGGGCGACTATCTGCGGGCCCAGGCCGAGCAGACCGCCACGGCCACCGCCGAGGCCCTGCTCAAGCGCACCGACGAGACCTTCCGCAACCGCGAAGCCCTCGCCCAGCAGCGGCTGGACGCCCAGCTCAAGCCGGTCGCCGAGACCCTGGCCAGGTTCGAGGCCCAGGTGACCGCCGTCGAGAAGGCGCGCGCCGAGGAGACCGGGGGCCTGAAGGCCCAGATCACGGCCCTGATGGAGGCGTCCACCGCCACCCAGGCCGAGGCGCGCAAGCTGTCGGCCGCCCTTCGGCGGGGCGCCGGGGTACAGGGTCGCTGGGGCGAACAGACCCTGCGCAACGTGCTCGACGCGGCCGGCCTGTCGGCCCAGTACGACTTCGTCGAGCAGTTCAGCCTCGACACCGAGGAAGGCCGCCGCCGGCCCGACGTGAAGGTCAGGATGCCGGCCGGGGCCGTGTTCGCCATCGACGCCAAATGCTCCCTGAACGCCTTCATGGACGCCCAGGAGTCCACCGACGAGGCGGCGCGGGACGCGGCCCTGACCCGCCACGCCCAGAGCGTGCGCGGCCACATGCAGGGGCTGTCGTCCAAGGCGTACTGGGACCAGTTCGGCGACGAGCGGTCGCCCGACTTCGTGGCCATGTTCGTGCCCGGCGACGGTTTTCTCGCCGCCGCCCTCGACCGCATGCCCGACCTGATGACCGAGGCCATGGACAGGCGGGTGCTGCTGGTCACCCCGACCACGCTGTTCGCCCTCTGCAAGGCCGTCGCCTACGGCTGGCGTGTCGAGGAGCAGGCGGCCAACGCCGACAAGATCGCCGCCCTCGGCCGCGAGCTCTACAAGCGCCTGTCGGTGATGGGCGGTCACGCCGCGAGCGTCGGCAAGGCGCTGGAGGCCGCCGTCGGCCGCTACAACCAGTTCGTCGGCTCGCTGGAGACCCAGGTGCTGACCCAGGCCCGGCGATTCGAGGACTTCAAGGTCGACCATGAGGGCAAGGACATCGTCCAGCTGGAGCCGGTCGAGACCGCCGTGCGGTCGCTGAACAAGCTGGCCGCCGCGGACGCCCCCGCCTTGACGGCTCCGGACGGCGCCCCTACCTCCTGAGCGAAATGTCCATCCGCCGCATCCTCACCGTCGACAACGCCGCCGATCTGGCCGTGCTCAAGCAGGTCTCCGCCCCGGTCGAGGGCGGGGTGACCGATGAGCTGCGCGCGCTGATGGACGACATGCTGGAGACGATGTACGCGGCCCCCGGCATCGGCCTGGCCGCCGTGCAGGTCGGCGATCCGCGGCAGATCATCGTCATGGACCTGGGCGACCGCGAGGGCGTCGACGAGGGTGACGAGACCGGCCGGCGCAATCCACGCTACCTGATCAATCCGGAAATCCTCTGGTCCTCCGAGGAGATGGCCTCCTACGAGGAAGGCTGCCTGTCGGTCCCGGAAGTGTTCGACGACGTCCAGCGGCCGGCGCGGGTGAAGATCCGCTATCTCAACTACGCCGGCGAGGTCATCGAGGAGGACGCCGCCGGCCTGTTCGCGGTCTGCGTCCAGCATGAGATGGACCACCTCAAGGGCGTGCTGTTCATCGACCATCTGTCGCGCCTGAAGCGCGAACGGGCGATCAAGAGCGTCAAGAAGGCCGCCCGGGCGGCGTAATCCAGTTTCCGCTCATCCCGGCGAAGGCCGGGACCGAGACGACAAGGCTCGATGATTGCCGGCTGGCCGCGCGACCCTTTGATCTGGGCCCGGGCCTTCCCCGGGTTGAGCGGAATGGGTCTACTTGCGGCTCGTGTCGCCGCTCGCCGCCCGTTGCTCCTCGGCCTCGCGCCTGGCGTCGGCGGAGGCGTCGGCGACACCCTCCTGGATCTCGCCGGCCGTGTCCTTGACCGCGTCAGCCGCTTCGGCCCCGGCGGCGCCGATGGCCGCGCCGGCTTCCTTTACGTCCGGATCATGGGCGATCTCCCCGGCCGCTTCCTTGACCTCGCCGCCCACCGCGGCAGCGCCCTCGCCGACCTCCTGGCGGTCCTGTTTGGAGCAGGCTCCCAGGGCCAGACCGACGGCGGCGATGGCGACGATGACATGCGTGCGCATGAGAGGTTTCCCTTCCCGGTTTCGTTCCATCGATCAACGATCTGTGAAGCCGCCGGTTCCCGGCGCCTTTCGCAGGGCCGCCGGCCCCGCTAAACCCCGCCGATGCGCCTGGCCTTCCTTGGAACCCCCGATTTCGCCGTCCAGAGCCTCGCCGCCCTTCTCGCGGCCGGGCACGAGGTGGTCTGCGTCTATTCCCAGCCGCCCGCGCCGCGCGGGCGCGGACAGGTGTTGCAGCCCTCGCCGGTGCACGCCTTCGCGCAGGCTCATGGCCTGCCCGTGCGAACGCCCGCGTCGATGAAGACGGCGGAGGAGGTCGCCGCCTTCCAGGCGCTGGACCTCGACGCGGCCGTGGTGGTCGCCTTCGGCCAGATTCTCGTGAAGGCGGTCCTCGACGCCCCGCGGCTGGGCTGTTTCAACGTCCACGCCTCGCTGCTGCCGCGCTGGCGCGGGGCCGCGCCGATCCAGCGCGCGATCATGGCCGGCGACGCGGTCACCGGCGTGCAGGTCATGCGCATGAGCGAGGGCCTCGACGAAGGCGCGGTGCTGGCGACCGAGACCGTGCGCATCGGCCCGCTCGACACGGCCGGGACGCTGCACGA
>DAORNX010000191.1:0-5153 GCA_035441225.1 Caulobacter sp. | reverse complement strand
AGAGGAAGGTCGCCCGTTGCCCCGCCCGCTCGGCGTCCACGCCCGACGTCGCCAGCAAGCCCGCGATATGCCCGACCCGCCGGGCGTCGACGGCCGCCACGGCCGCCGCCACATTACGGTCCTCCGCCCCCCAGGCCCGCACGGCCCGCTCCAGGGTCAGCCGCATGCCGAACGCCCGGCGCATCAGCCGCTTCAGCCGGTCCGGCGCGGCGGTCCCGTCGAGGTCCTGGATGATCTGGTCGGTGGACACCTCCCGCCAGCCTTGCAGCAGCTGGGCCCGGAAGTCGCCGATGTCCTCGAAGTGCCAGTAGAAGCTGCCGCGCGAGACCTTCAGCGCCGTCGCCATGGGCCCGACCTTCAGCCCGCCCGGGCCGTGTCTGGCCAGGGTCAGCAGGCCGTGGCGGATCCAGTCGGCTTTCGTCAGGCGGTCGCTCATGTGTGAACCATACACAGGTGTATTGACTCGGACCAGAGACGCGCCGATACGAAATCCATACAGGAGTGTATGGTCATGGATTGGCAAAACACGGCGTTCATTGCAGCCGGCGCGGTCGGCGGCATCACAGCGGCGATTCACGGCGTTCTCATCGAGCGCCTGATGGCCCGGCCTTTCGACACGATCCTCGCCGGCGACCGGCGGGTGTCGCTGGTCATCCGCCGGCTGGTCGCACCCCTGCTCCACTACAGCACGATCAGCTGGCTGCTCGGCGGGCTGGTCCTGATCGCGGCGGCAGTCTGCCCGTTCAGCCCGGACGCCCGGCTGGCGGTGGGCCTGATGGTCGGCAGCCATTTCCTCTACGGCGCGCTCGGCAATGCCTGGGCCACCCGGGGTCGCCATCCCGGCTGGATGCTGATGGCGCTGGCGGTCGGGCTGATCGCCTGGGCTCTCTACGGGACCTGAGGCCGCGCCCGCAGGTACCATTCGGCGAACAGCAGGTTCGGGACCCAGCAGAGGAAGCTGATCGCGCGGTAGGTGTCGTCGTAGCCGAACGGCGAGAAGAACGCGAAGGGCAGGTAGAGGCGCAGGGTCACCGCCGCGAAGGTCAGGGCGAAGCTGCGGATCATCCAGCGGCGGTGCTCGTCGAACCGGCGGCCGCGCGCGGAGGTCCAGGCCCTGGTCGTGGTGTACAGCCAGAGCACCGCCAGCAGGCCGAAGCCGGCCGTCGAGACCGGGCCGGTGGTCGCCCCGAAGGCCAGCAGCAGTCCCGCGGCGCCCGCGACCAGGCAGGCCAGCACATAGGTCCGGCCCATCCAGCGGTGCAGCCGCGGCCGGCGGGTCCTCAGGCCGCGCAGGAACTGGAACGGCCCGATCGTCAGGGCGACCATCGCGAACCCGGCGTGGACGGTCAGGACGCCGTACCGCGTGAAGGCGTTCGCCATGATGGCCGGGGCCCCGCCCGGCGCGCCGGGAACCAGGTAGCGCACCGACGCCAGGGCGATCAGCAGCGAGGTGATCAGCACGATCCAGAACGGCCAGCCCATCCTCGGGGCGACGGGCGACGCGGCGTTGACGGACATGGCGGGCTCCCCGGTGATCGAGGCGTAACCCTGCCACCGGCTTGCGCATACAAAAAATGCATAGTTTGTATCTCGGCTATGCGTGAGGTGAATTTGTCCGCCGTCGACCTGAACCTGCTGCCGCCGCTGGAGGCCTTGCTGCGGCGGCGCAACGTCACCCGGGCGGCGGCCGACGCGGGACTCAGCCAGCCGGCCATGAGCCGGGCGCTCGGGCGGCTGCGCGAGCTGTTGGACGATGCCCTGCTGGTCCGCCAGGGCGGCGGGTTCGTGCTGACCCCCTTCGCCGAGGGCCTGGTTCCGCAACTGGCGGCGGCGCTGGAAGAGGTGCAGGGCCTGTTCAGCCGGCCGGCCTTCGATCCCCGGGCCGAGACCCGGACGGTCCGCCTGGTGGCCAGCGACATCCACACGGTGCTGCTGGTCCCGCCACTGATGGCGCGGCTGGCGGTCGAGGCGCCCGGGGTGACGTTGCGCATCGAGGGCTACGGTCCCGAACTGCCGCTGCGGATGACGAGCGGCGAGGTCGACCTGACCTTCGCGGTCACCGGCGCCCATCTGCCGCCCGGCGCGGTCAGTGCGCCGATCGCCCGCGACAGCATGGTCGTGGCCATGCGCCGGGGGCATCCGGCGTCCGGCCGCCCGTTGACCCTGGCCGGGTACGCCCGGCTCGGTCACGTCGGGGTCAGCCTGTTCGGCGACGGCCAGTCGATGATCGATTCCGTCCTCGCGGCCGAGGGGCTGGAGCGCCGCATCGCGCTGACCACACCGAGCTTTGTCGCCGCCCTGGCGACGGTGGCCGCCGGAGACGGCGTCACCGCCGTGTCGCGAACCCTGGCGGCCCGGTTCGTCGACGCCCTCGACCTGCATCTGGCGGCCGCGCCCTTTCCCGGCGCGGACTACGAGATGACCCTGGTCTGGGCCAATCACCGGAGCGGCGACGCCCTGCTGGCCTGGTTGCGGGACCAGATCAGCGAGATCGCCGGAGAGGTCTTCGCGGCCGATTGACGGTTGGGGATTGCCGCCGGCCCGCGCGCTGGGCAATCTCCCCAACCGTTTCACAAAACAACGTACCGGGGAGGCGCGACCGCCATGACCATTTCGCTCTACGACATCACCGTCGGCCAGTATCTGCAGATCGTCGACGCCGCCGCGGGCTTCCTCGAGCGGGGCCTGAAGCACTGCGCGGACGAGGGGGCCAACCCCGACGACCTGGTCGGCAAGCGGCTGGCCGGCGACATGCTGCCGCTGGCGTTCCAGGTCAGCTCGATCGCCCATCATTCCATCGGCGCCATCGAGGCGGTGAAGTCGGGCGTGTTCAAGGCCACCGGCGGCCCGGCCATGCCCGAGACCTACGCCGGCCTGGTCAAGATCGTCGCCGACACCCAGACGGCGCTGCGGGCCCTCACGCCCGACGAGGTCAACGCCCTGGCCGGCAAGGACGTGACCTTCGAGTTCGGCCCGACGAAGATGCCGTTCACCGCCGAGGGCTTCCTTCTGTCCTTCTCCCTGCCCAACTTCTACTTCCACGCCTCGACAGCCTACGACGTGCTGCGCGCCAACGGCGTGCCGCTGGGCAAGCGCTACTTCCTGGGTCAGCTGAAGCTTAAGAGCTGATGGAGCGGGGACATGTACCGACGGTACGTGTCCCCTAATCGAGCGATGACGGGCTTGGGGGACACGTACCTGCGGTGCATGTCCCCTGTGTCCGCGCCGCGAACCAGGGCGTCAGGCGGCGCAGCGCCTCCTCGACCTCCGGCGTCGACACCGCGAAGCTGATGCGGATGAACCTGCGCCCCTCGACCGGGTCGAAGTCGACGCCGGACGCGACCGCCACCCCGGTGTCGCGCAAAAGGTCCATGCAGAACGCCAGGCTGTCGTCGGTCAGGTGGGCGACGCTGGCGTAGATGTAGAACGCCCCGTCTGGCGGGGCGATCTCGCGCAGGCCCAGCTGCGGCAGGGCCTCCAGCAGCAGGGCGCGGTTGCGGCGATAGACCTCGACGTGGCCTTCCAGCTCAACGGTGGCGTCCATGGCGGCCAGTCCCGCGTGCTGGCTCAGCGACGGGGCGGTCAGGAACAGGTTGCCGACATAGGCGCGGGCGCTGGCCACCAGGTCGCGCGGGGCCAGCAGCCAGCCCAGCCGCCAGGCGACCATGCTGAAGTATTTGCTGAAGCTGTTGACCACCAGGGTGGTCGGCTCGAACTCGAGGATCGAGCGGCACGGTTCGACGTAGCTGAGGCCGTGATAGATCTCGTCCGAGACGATGCGGATTCCGCGCGCCCGGCAGACCTCGGCGATGGCCGCCAGCTCGTCGGCGGCGATGATCGTGCCGGTCGGGTTGGCCGGGCTGGCGATGATCACCCCGGCCGGCGCCGGGTCGAGCGCGGCGAGGTGGGCCGCGGTCAGCTGGAAGCGGCTCTCGGCCCCGCAGGCGATCTCCACCGGCTCCATGCGCAGGGCCTTGAGGGTGTTGCGGTAGGCGACGTAGCCCGGCCGGGCCAGCGCCACCCGGTCGCCGGGCGAGAAGGCCGCCAGCAGCGCCAGCACCAGCGCCGGCGAGGCGCCGCAGGTCAGGATG
Source organism: Caulobacter sp. (assembly GCA_035441225.1). Taxonomy (GTDB): domain Bacteria; phylum Pseudomonadota; class Alphaproteobacteria; order Caulobacterales; family Caulobacteraceae; genus Caulobacter. Next base: position 1,062 of record DAORNX010000191.1, on the reverse strand, counting down.
ATGCGGCCTTCCTCGACCTCGACGCCGTAGGTCTCGCGATAGTGGCGCGCGATGCGGGCGCGCAGGGCCGGGCTCTCCCAGTAGCCCATGCCGTCGGTGTCGAGCACATGGTGGGCCGCGGCGATGGCCGCCTTCGGCGCGCCCGTCGAGGGCTGGCCGAACTCCATGTGGATGATCGACCGCCCCTGGGCCTTCAGCTCATGGGCCAGCCGGCTGACGGCGATGGCGTGGAACGGTTCGATCTGCGCGGTCATGAGTGGGTCTGAGCGTGGAACGCGCCCCGATGCAAGCACGGTGCGTCCTTCGACACGGCCCTGCGGGCCTGCTCAGGATGACGTATTTCGGCACACGTCATGGTGAGCAGCACCCGCAGGGTGCGTGTCGAACCAGGCAAGCGCTACGGCCCCTTCGCCAGGGTCGGGCTGTCGAGGTCCAGCTGGTCCAGCGGGATGACCTGGGCGTCGGGGGCCGCCGTCTTGATCGCCTCGCCGAACAGCTTGACGTCGCCGACCACGATGGTGCTGGCCTTCGACGGGTCGAAGACGTCGGCGGCGAACGCCGAGACCTCATCGGCGGTGACCGCCTCGACCTTGCCGGTGAAACGGTTCAGCTCGCCCAGGTCGATGTCGTAGGCCGCGAGGCCGCCGAGCACTCCGGCCAGGCCCTCGGTGGTGCCCAGGTCCCGCCCGAAGTCGCCGACCAGCACCGACTTGCGCGCCGCCAGCTCGGCCGGCGTGGCCGGGACGGTCGCCATCCGGGCCAGCTCGCCACGGATCAGGGTGACCACCTCGGCCGCCGACTCGTTCTTGGTCTGGGTCGAGGCGGTGAAGCCGCCGACGATGCGCCGGGCCGAGAGGCTGGAGCCGGCGCCGTAGGCCAGGCCGCGCTTGACGCGGATCTCCTGGTTCAGCCGCGCCGAGTAGCCGCCGCCGAGCACCGTGTTGGCGACCATGCCGGCGTAGTAGCGCGGGTCGCTGCGGGCGATGCCGCGACGGGCCAGGGTGACGGCCGCCTGGCCGGTGCCGGGCATGTCGACGATCACGTTGCGCACCGGCGGGCTGG
>DAORNX010000190.1:0-5157 GCA_035441225.1 Caulobacter sp. | reverse complement strand
CTCATCCTGCCCCTCTCCTGGACGTCGCTGCGCAACGCCCGGGCCCGCCGCAAGCTGATGCGCCTGGCCGCGGCGGAGCAGGTCCGGCTGCGCCATCTGGTCCTGTGCGAGGTCACGGGGCTGGAGACGGGGACGCCGCAGGCGGCCCTGCGGGAGGCGGCGGGACAGCTGCAGCCGATCTTTCGCGGCGTGCTCGCGCGGGCCACGCCCAACCGCCGGGTGATCCGGGACCTGACCGACTGCGGCTTCACCGGCGCGACCGTCGAGGCCGCCGAGCTCGGCGATGCCGAGGATCCGGCGGCCATGCTGCGCACGATGCTGGCGCTGCAGAAGATCGGGCCCGGCGTTCTTGTCCATGCCGTGCGGTCGGTGGCCGGGCTGACGGCGGTGCGTGCGGCCGGGGCCAGCTGGGCCAGCCTGGACATCGTCCCCGGGGCCCTGGAGTCGGCCAGGCTGGCGGCAATCGCCAAAACGGCGGCCGGGGGAACCCCGACCGCCGCCTGACGTCTTGCCGATGGGCGTCGAAGGTTAGTCCTTCGAGGCCTTCTCACGCAGGGCCGCGCCGAGGATGTCGCCCAGCGAGGCTCCGGAATCCGAGGAGCCGAACTGCTCGATGGCTTCCTTCTCTTCGGCCATTTCCAGCGCCTTGATCGAGACGGACACCCGGCGGGCGGCCTTGTCGATGTTGGTCACCTGGGCGTCGACGCGGTCGCCGACGGCGTAGCGCTCGGGGCGCTGCTCCTGGCGGTCGCGCGACAGGTCCGACTTGCGGATGAAGGCCGTCATCGGCGCGTCTTCCTCGCCGAACTTGACCTCGATGCCGCCGGTGGTGACCTCGGTCACGGTGACGGTCACGGTCTGGCCCTTGCGGAAGGTGTCGCCGACCAGCGGGTCGCCGGCCAGCTGCTTCACGCCCAGGCTGATGCGCTCCTTCTCGACGTCGACGTCGAGCACCTTGGCCTTGATCATGTCGCCCTTCTTGAACTTGGCCATGGCTTCTTCGCCAGACGCGTTCCAGTCGAGGTCGGACAGGTGGACCATGCCGTCGATGTCGCCGTCGAGGCCCACGAACAGGCCGAATTCGGTGGCGTTCTTGACTTCGCCCTCGACGGTCGAGCCGATCGGATGGGCGGCCAGGAAGGCATCCCACGGGTTGGCCATGGCCTGCTTGAGGCCGAGCGAGACGCGGCGCTTGGAGCTGTCGACGTCGAGCACGATGACGTCCACTTCCTGCGAGGTGGAGACGATCTTGCCCGGGTGGACGTTCTTCTTGGTCCAGGACATTTCCGAGACGTGCACCAGGCCCTCGACGCCGGCTTCCAGTTCAACGAACGCGCCGTAGTCGGTGATGTTGGTGATGCGGCCGGTGTACTTGGCGCCGACCGGGTACTTGGCTTCGACGCCATCCCACGGATCGGACTGCAGCTGCTTCATGCCGAGGCTGATGCGCTGCGTGTCCGGGTTGATCTTGATGATCTGCACCTTGACGGTGTCGCCGACCGCCAGGACCTGGCTGGGGTGCGAGACGCGCTTCCAGCTCATGTCGGTGACGTGCAGCAGGCCATCGATGCCGCCCAGGTCCACGAACGCGCCGTAGTCGGTGATGTTCTTGACCACGCCTTCGCGGATCTCGCCCTCTTGCAGCTGGCTGACCAGCTCGGTGCGCTGCTCGGCGCGGGCTTCTTCCAGGATGGCGCGACGCGAGACGACGATGTTGCCGCGAGGACGGTCCATCTTGAGGATGGCGAAGGGCTGCTCCTTGCCCATCAGCGGGCCGACGTCGCGCACCGGGCGGATGTCGACCTGCGAGCCCGGCAGGAAGGCGCTGGCGCCGCCGAGGTCGACGGTGAAGCCGCCCTTCACGCGGCCGACGATCGAGCCCATGACCGGCTCCTGCTTGGCGAACACCACTTCCAGGCGGGTCCAGGCTTCTTCGCGCTTGGCCTTCTCGCGGCTCAGCACGGCCTCGCCCAGGGCGTTCTCGAGACGCTCGAGGAACACCTCGACCGTGTCGCCGACCTTCAGGGTCGCCTTGCCGTCCTCGTCGACGCCGAATTCCTTGATCAGGATGCGGCCTTCGGTCTTCAGACCGACGTCGATGATGGCGAAGTCCTTCTCGATGCCAACGACCTTGCCGTTGATGACGGTGCCTTCGGCGAAGTCGCCGGCGCCGCCCATCGAGGCGTCGAGGAGGGCCGCGAAGTCATCGCGGCTGGGGTTCAGGCTCAGATCGTCAGCCATTTGGGGTTTCAGTCTCTTGGTTGCGGATCGCGGACAGGCGGCGGGATGCCGGCGGAGTCCGGGCGGTCCATGGGTTTCAGGTGGGTTTGAGCGCCCGCGGCCGGTCGAGTGGAGCGCGCTTGGATTAGCCTCTGGCGGTTTCCCACCGGCTGCGCGCCGCCTCGACGATACGGCGGGCCGCATCGAAGGCCGCGTCTATAGTCATTTCGGTGGTGTCGAGCAAGACCGCGTCGGGCGCGGCGACCATCGGGGAATCCGCGCGGGCGGAATCGCGGGCGTCGCGGGTGTGGATGTCGGCGAGGATGTCCTCATAGGTCACCGCCTCGCCCTGGCCGACCAGTTGCTTCCACCGACGCTCGGCGCGGGCCTCGGGCGTGGCGGTGACGTAGAGTTTGGCCGGGGCGTCCGGGGCGATCACCGTGCCGATGTCGCGCCCGTCGATCACCGCGCCGGGCTCCTGTTCGGCGAAGGTCCGCTGGAAGTCGCGCAGCACCCGGCGCACCGGCGTGTAGATGGCCACCCGGCTGGCCGCCTCGCCGGCGGCGCGGGTGCGGACGATCGGACTCTCGAGCTCGGACGGTTCCAGGGAGCGGGCCGCGGCCGTGGCGGCGTCTTCGTCGGACAGGTCGCCGCCCTCGGCCAGCACCTTCATCCCGACCGCGCGATAGAGCAGGCCGGAATCCAGCACCGGATAGCCGTACAGCGCGCCCAGCCTGACCGCGATGGTGCCCTTGCCCGAGGCCGCGGGCCCGTCGACGGCGATGGTGAAACCCATGGTTCAGGCCTCCGAGATGTCGCCGCCCAGACGGCGCATCATCGGCGCGAAGTCGGGAAAGCTGGTGGCGATCATACCGGGCTCATCGACCCGCACCGCCGCGCCGGCGGCCAGACCCAGCACCAGATGGCTCATGGCGATGCGGTGGTCGCCGTGGGTCTCGACGAGGCCGCCGCCGCGCGGGGGCTGGCCGGACCCGCGGACGATGAAGCCCTCCGGCTCCTCCTCGACATCGACGCCGCAGGCCTCAAGGCCCGCCGCCATCAGGGCGATGCGATCGCTCTCCTTGACCCGCATCTCGCCGACGCCGCGCATCACCGTCTCGCCGGTGGCGAAGGCCGCGGCGACGGCGAGGACCGGATACTCGTCGATCATGCTCGGGGCCCTCGCGGGCGGCACGATCACGCCGCGCAGGGCCGAGTGTCGCGCGACCAGGTCGCCGACCAGTTCGCCGCCCGCTTCGCGCCGGTTCACGATGGTCAGGTCGGCGCCCATCTCGATCAGGGTGTCGAACAGGCCCGCGCGCAGCGGATTGAGCATCACATTCTCGACCGTGACCGCCGAGCCGGGCGTGATCAATGCCGCCACCACCGGAAAGGCCGCCGACGACGGGTCGCCGGGCACGACCACATGGGTCCCGACCAGCCGCTGGCCGGCCGCCAGGTGAATGCGCCGTCCGTCCGCCTCGTCCCGCACCGTCACATGGGCGCCGAAGGCCCGCAGCATCCGTTCGGTGTGGTCGCGGGTCGCTTCCGGCTCGATCACCGTGACGTCGCCCCCGGCGTTCAGGCCGGCGAGCAGTACGGCCGACTTCACCTGGGCCGAGGCCATCGGCAGCCGGTAGACGATTCCGCCCAGTCCGCCGCCGGTCAGGGTCAGCGGCAGCCGGCCCCCGTCGCGGGCCTCGAACCGCGCGCCCATCTGGCCCAGCGGCTCCAGCACCCGGCCCATCGGCCGCTTCCTCAGCGAGGCGTCCCCGGTGAAGGTCGCGGTGACCGGATAGCCGGCCGCGGCGCCCATGATCAGCCGAACGCCGGTGCCGGCGTTGCCGCAGTCGATGGTCTCCGCCGGCGCGGAAAAGGCGCCGCGGCCCTCGACGGTCCAGGCCCCTTCGCCCATGCGGGTGACCGTCGCGCCGAAGGCCCGCATGGCCCTGGCGGTTGCCAGCACATCCTCGCCCTCGAGCAGCCCCTCGATCGTCGTACGCCCGCTGGCCATCGCGCCGAGGATCAACGCCCGGTGGGAAATCGACTTGTCGCCGGGGACTCTGACGGTCCCGACAAGGGGCGCGCCGGGGCGGGCAGAAAGCACGGCGGCGGTCATGCCGGGCGCAAGCTCCTGAAAGGCTTGGGGAAGGGCGGGGATTGCTTTTGACAGCGCCCCCGCCCCGTGGCAAGGGACGCGCCGCTTCCGCAGCAAGACCTATGAGGATCGCCCCTTGGCCAATCCTGAACTGGGCGCAAAACAGATTTGCCCCAACTGTCAGTCAAAATTCTACGATCTGGGCCGCCGCCCGGCCGCCTGCCCGAAATGCGGCGAGACCTTCGATCCGGAAGAAGCCGTCCGTAATCGTCGGGTGCGCGCCCGCTCGTCCGTGCCCGACTACGAGGACGCCGAGGAAAAGCCGGTCAAGGCCGTCGATCCCGACGCCGATGGCTTCGAGGAAGAGCCCGATCAGACGCCGGAAATCGACGACGAGGCCGCGGCCGAACCGATCGAGACCGACGAGGAGTCCGACGACCCCGTCGTGGCCCCCGCCCCCGCCGATGACCTGGGCGTCGACTTCGCCGAGGACGAGGAACTGGCCGACGAGGAGGCTGACGGCGTGCCCTTCCTCGAGGATGAGGACGAGGACGACTTCCCGGAGGACGAGATCGACGGCCTGCCCGGCGAGGACGACGCCGAGGACCGTTAGGACCGGCGGCGGGCCCCCTGTTTCGGGGTCCGCGAACCGGTTCGGATGATTTCATCCGGGCCGGAACCACGCCGGGCGGAAATTCCGCTCAGCGGCTCTTGATCGGCGAGGGATGACGGCCTAGAACCGCGCCCTCGCCGCCGGCCCGCCGGATGCGGGAAACCCGAGACCTCGGGGCTATAGCTCAGCTGGTAGAGCGCTTGAATGGCATTCAAGAGGTCAGCGG
>DAORNX010000189.1:0-5166 GCA_035441225.1 Caulobacter sp. | reverse complement strand
CCGAAATAGGCGTTGGCGCTGAACACCTTCGCCGGATCGGGGAAGGGCGCGCCGGTGAACATCTCGGTCAGGCCGTCGCCCGCCAGCTCACCGAGCCGTCCGGCCAGGTCGTCGCCCTCGACCACGGCGATGCGGAACGACAGCCCCGCGGCGGCGGCCAGCTCCTCCATCCTTGCGCGGCAGGCGCGCGGATTGAGTCCGCCGGCGTTGGTGACGATCTTCACACCCTGCGCCTTCAGCGCTCGCAGGTTGTCCTTCCAGACCCATTCGGTGAAGTCGCGGGCGTAGCCCTGGTCTGGCCGGGCCGCGCGCAGCTGGCCCAGCGACGACATCGTCGCCTCGGCCAGGTAGTCGAGGATCATGTAGTCGAGGTTCCCGCCGCGCAGCAGCTGCGGGGCGGCGACGGACGAGTCGCCGAGGAAGCCCCCGGCGCCGCCGATCCGTACGATGCTCTTCATCACATCACGTCCTCGCCCGGACTCCGGGCCGTCGTCGGGGCCGCTAGCCGATCTTGGCGGTCTTGTCGGCCCAGTAGGCGTCGCGGATCAGGCGCTTGTAGATCTTGCCCGTGTCATGGCGCGGCAGCTGCTCCATGAAGTCGATCCGTCGGGGCCGTTTCACGCCGCTGAGGTTGGCGCGCACGAACTCGTTCAGCTCGGCCGCCAGGTCGTCGCCGGCGTCGGCCCAGCTGGCCGGTTGAACGACCGCCACCACCTTCTCGCCCATCTCCTCGTCCGGCGCCCCTACGACGGCGACGTCGGCCACCTTGGGATGGGTCACCAGCAGGTTCTCGATCTCCTGCGGATAGACGTTCACGCCGCCGGTAATGATCATGAAGCTCTTGCGGTCGGTCAGGTAGAGGAAGCCCTCCTCGTCCAGCCAGCCCACGTCGCCCAGGGTGGTCCAGCCGTGCTTGTTCATGGCCTCGGCGGTCTTCTTCGGGTCATTGTGGTATTCGTAGACCCCGCCGCCGGCGAAGTAGACGCCGCCCTCCTGGCGCGGCGGCAGGGGGTTGCCGTCCTCGTCGCAGATCTTCACCTCGGCGGTCAGGCCCTTGCCGACCGAGCCCTTGTGGGTGAGCCACTCCTCGGAGTTGATCGCGGTCAGGCCGTTGCCCTCGGTGCCGGCGTAGTACTCGTGGATGATCGGACCCCACCAGCCGATCATCTGTTCCTTGACCGGCACGGGGCAGGGAGCGGCGGCGTGGAACACCGCCTGCAGCGAGGAGACGTCGTACTTCATGCGCACGTCCTCGGGCAGCTTGAGCATGCGCACGAAGTGCGTCGGCACCCACTGGGCGACCGTCACCTTGTACTGCTCGATGTATTTCAGGGCCTGCTCCGGGTCGAATTTCTCCATCACCACGACGGTGCCGCCCAGCTGCAGCATGCCGGCCGACCAGCCCAGCGGCGCGGCGTGATACAGCGGCGCGGGCGACAGGTAGACGCTGTCCGGGCTCGAGCCGTACAGGCCGACCAGCAGCATCATCAGCGGTCCGGGAGCGGCGCCGACCTCGCCTTCCGGCAGGGGACGCCGCACGCCCTTGGGACGGCCGGTGGTGCCTGACGAATACAGCATGGTCATGCCCGGCGACGGATCGTCGATCATCGTCGTGGGGAAGGCCGCGCGGGCCTCCTCGAAGCTCTCGAACGGCTCGACCACGCCCTCGCACATGTACAGCTTTACGCCGGGCAGCCGGGCGGCGGCCTCGACGGCCACGGGGGCCAGGCTCCGGCCGGTGATCAGCACCTTCGCGCCGCAGTCGCCGACGATGTACTCGATCTCGCCGGCCGTCAGCTTGGACGAGATGCAGGTGATGTAGAGTCCGGCCCGCTCTGTGGCGAACAGGATCTCGTAGTAGCGCGGGCTGTTGTCCATGAAGAGGGCGACCGAGTCGCCCCGCTTCAGCCCCAGCGAGCGGAACAGGTGGGCGCCCTGGTTGGCCCGTTCGTCGAGCTGGCGGTAGGTCACCGATTCTCCCGACCCGGCCATGATGTAGGCGACCTTGTCGGGCGTGTTTCGAGCGTGGTGGATCGGGTGCATGGGGCTCAGACTGTTCGACTGGGGTTGAAACGGCAGGTGTCAGGCGGCGAGGGCCGACGGCGCGGCCTTGCCGAGGATCATGTCGGCGGCCTTTTCGGCGATCATGATCGTCGGGGCGTTGGTGTTGCCGCTGACCAGCCGGGGCATGATCGAGGCGTCGACGACCCGCAGGCCCTCGACCCCGTGGACCCGGAGCTGGGCGTCGACCACCGCCTGCGGACCGGCGCCCATCTGGCAGGTGCCGACGGGGTGATAGATCGTCGTGCCGGCCGCCCGGGCGTATTCCAGCAACGCCGCATCGGACTGGATGTCCGGCCCCGGCATCATCTCGTGGGCGAGATAGGGCGCCAGCGCCGGCTGTCCGGCGATCCTGCGGCCCCATTTCAGCGACGCGACGGCCACCTCCTGGTCCAGCGGATCGCTGAGATAGTTGGCGACGATGGCCGGATAGGCCGACGGGTCGGCCGACTTGATGCGGATGTGGCCGCGGCTTTCAGGCCGCAGCTGGCAGGGGGCGATGGTCAGGCCGGGCTGGCCCTCCAGCTCCATCTTCTGCTCCAGCATCAGCTTTTCGGTGTCCATGGTCGCCGGCAGGATGTGGAACTGGGTGTCGGGGTGCGCCAGGTCCGGCCGGGACTTGCAGAACACCGCGATATGGGCCGCCGACAGGGTCAGCAGACCCTTGCGCTGGAACAGGAACTTCATCGCCTCGCCGACGAAGCGGGCGCCCTTGGTGAGTTCGTTGACCGACACCACCTCCGGCTTGAGGCGGTAGGTCTGGGTCATGACGTAGTGGTCCTGCAGGTTCTCGCCGACGCCCGGCCGGTCGGCGACCACCTCGATGCCGTGTTCGCGCAACAGGGCGCCCGGGCCGACGCCCGACAGCTGCAGCAGCTGCGGCGAGTTGACCGCGCCGCCCGACAGGATGACCTCCTTCGCGGCCTTCGCCCTGCGCTTGACCCCGTTCTGGGTGAAGGCGACGCCGACCGCGCGCCTGCCCTCGAACAGCACCTTCGAGGCCAGGGCGTTGGTCTCGACCCGCAGGTTCGGGCGGCCCATGACCGGATGAAGGTAGGCCACGGCGGCCGAGCAGCGCTGCCCGTTCTTCACCGTCAGCTGGTAGTAGCTCACGCCTTCCTGGTCGCCCCCGTTCAGGTCCGCGCGGCGGGGAATGCCGGCCTGTTCGCAGGCGTCGATGACGGCGTCGGACACCGGATGGGTGGTGGTGACATCCGAGACATTCAGTGGCCCCCCCTTGCCGTGCAAGGGACCGGCGTCGCGCTCCTGGTGCTGCGAGCGGAGGAAGTAGGGCAGGACGTCGTCCCAGCTCCAGCCTTCGCAGCCCAGCTGGCGCCAGTTGTCATAATCGGCGTCCTGTCCGCGGATGTAGAGCAGGCCGTTGATCGAGGAGGAGCCGCCGAGCACCTTGCCGCGTGGCCAGACGTGCACGCGATCGCCGGTGCCGGGATCCGGCTCGGTGGAATACAGCCAGTTGACCTTGGGGTCCTTGAGCGTCTGCGAGTAACCGACCGGCACATGGATCATCAGGTTGGAGAAGAACTGGCCCGGGTTCTTCGTCGGCCGGTCGTCGCCGCCGGCCTCGAGCAGCAGGACCCTGGTCTTGCCATCGGCGCTGAGCCGGTTGGCCAGCACGCAGCCGGCGCTGCCGGCGCCGATGATGATGTAGTCCGCCTCGATGGTCTCGCTCACGCGGCCGCTCCCTGCTGTCCTCGACGACCGGCGCGTCTGGCGCGCGCCTGATCGGTGATCACTTTACGTGCGCGGCAGGCCATCTGGAAAGGGCGCCGTGGCGGAAGCTGACGCGACGTGACGATTGCCCCGCGAAGGCGCTCGCCTATGGTCGCCCCGACAGCGACAATGCGGGAGCACGCGGCATGGACCTGATCAGCGAAACGGTGGTCGAGGGGCGGCCCGGTCCCTCCGCGGGCCGCGCCTATCCGGTCCTCGATGGCGTGAACCTGACCGACATCGGCCGTTTTTCGGCGGGCCAGCCGTGGGCCGACTTCGCCCGCATGCGTCGAGAGGCGCCGGTGATGTGGCACGCCGAGCCCAACGGCGGACCCGGCTTCTGGGCGGTCACGCGCCACGCCGACGTGATGGCCGTCGACTCCGACGCCGAGACCTTCTCGTCGCAGCGCGGCGGCATCCTGATGGCCATCGGCAAGCCCGAGCAGCGCCACTCCATGCTGTTCCGCGCCTCGATGGACGCGATGATCAACATGGACGCGCCGCGCCACATGCAGCTGCGCCGCGAGCACATGCCGTATTTCACGCCGGGCTACCTGCGCGGTCTGACCGACCGGGTGAAGGCCGAGGTCACGCGCCTGCTCGACGCCATGGCCGCCAAGGGCGAATGCGACCTGGTCGAGGACTTCTCGGCCGTCCTGCCGCTGTTCACCCTGTGCGAGATCCTCGGCGTGCCGCCGGAAGACCGGCCGCGGTTCCTCAAGTGGATGCACTATCTCGAGATGGCCCAGAACCTGGCCACGCAGCAGGCCGCCGCGGACATGGCGCCGACACTGGAGCTGATGCAGTTCATCGCCGACTTCAACGCCAACGTGGAAGAGATGTTCGAGTATGGCCGCACGATGCTGCACAAGCGCCGACTCGACCCCCAGCAGGACCTGATGAGCGCCATCGCCCGGGCCCAGGTCGACGGCGAGCTGCTGGCCGACGAGTTCCTCGACGGTTCGTGGCTGCTGATCGTCTTCGCCGGCAACGACACGACCCGCAACTCGCTGTCGGGCACGATGCGGCTGTTGACCGAGTTCCCGGACCAGAAGGCGCGGCTGATCGCCGATCCGGCCCTGCTGCCCGGCGCGGTCAACGAGTTCATCCGCATGGTCAGCCCGGTGATCTACATGCGCCGCACGGCCACCCGGGACACGCAGATCGCCGGCCAGGCCATCGCCGAGGGCGAGAAGGTGATCATGTACTATGGCGCCGCCAACCGCGACGAGAGCCTGTTCCCCGACCCCGACCGGCTCGACGTCGCGCGGGCCAACGCCGACCGGCACATCGCCTTCGGCTACGGCCCCCACGTCTGCATCGGCAAGCGCGTGGCGCAGATCCAGCTGGAGGAGGCCTACCGCCAGATCCTCG
>DAORNX010000188.1:0-5171 GCA_035441225.1 Caulobacter sp. | reverse complement strand
CCCGCTGGTGGTCGGCTGGCGGGCGATGACGGTGGCCCTGCTCGACCGCATCGCCCCGCTGGTGCGCGAACGGCTCGGCGTGGCCGAGGCCGACTTCCCGCTGGCCCGCGTGCTCGAGGGCGGCACCTGGGCGGCTGGCCGGGTTCTTGCGAAGGACCGGCGCGAGGGCGGCGGTCCGCCCCTGACCATCACCAGCGACGGGACCGTGTTCTGATGCGCAAGTTCTCCGGGGTGACCGTCGTCGACCACCCGCTGGTGCAGCACAAGCTGAGCCGCATGCGCGACCGCGCGACCTCGACCAAGACCTTCCGCGAACTGATGCGCGAGATCTCGACCCTGCTCTGCTACGAGGTGACCCGCGACCTGGCCCTGACCGAGCGCGCGGTCGAGACGCCGCTGGAGACCACCACCGCCCCGGAGATCGCCGGCAAGAAGCTGGTCTTCGCCCCGATCCTGCGGGCCGGGGAGGGCATGCTCGAGGGCATGCTGACCCTCGTGCCCTCGGCCCGCGTGGCCCACATTGGTCTCTACCGCGATCCGGGCACCCGGGCGGCGGTCGAGTACTACCTCAAGGTTCCCGAGACCCTCGCCGAGCGCCAGGTCATCGTCATGAACCCCCTGCTGGCCACCGGCGTCACCGCCCGCGCCGCGGTCGACAGGCTGAAGGAGGAGGGGGCCAGGGACCTGCGGTTCGTCTGCATCCTGACCTGCCCGGACGGCATCGAGGCCCTGCGCGGCGACCACCCGGACGTGCCGATCTGGACGGCGGGCGTGGACCGCGGGCTGGACGACCGGGGGTTCATCCTGCCGGGCCTGGGCGACGCCGGGGACCGGCTGTACGGGACAAGATAGCGACGAATCAGCGCTGCCTTCTTCCTCTCCCTGTTGGGAGAGGTGGCCCGGCGGAGCCGGGTCGGAGAGGGATGCGCCGCAGGTCGCCGCGAAATCCGGATTCTCTCCGCCGCCACCCGGCCTCCCCCTCCACCACACTCCGGGTGGTCCCCCACTCCCAGGAGGGAGAGGAAAGTCGCGGGCAGACCGCGCCCTGATGTCTTGACGGCCAGCTTGCTCCGGCGACGACCTTGGTCAAGGACGGCCCTGCGGGCCGCCGCTGCGCGGCCGCGAAGCGGTCTCTGACGAAGGCCGGCGCCCGGAGCGGACAATTCCATCAAGGCCAAAGGGCTATTGTCATCTGGCCTGAATGGAACCCGGGGGCTATCCCTTCCCCATGACCTCCGCCCCCTTCGAGACCCTGCTGACCGACACCCCCGCCGAGGGCGTCCTGCTCGTCACCCTCAACCGCCCCACGGCCGGCAACAGCCTGTCCAGCCAGATGGCGGAGGAACTGCTCGCCCTGTGGCGCGATCTCGCCGACCCCGGCGCCACCCGCGTCGTCATCCTCACGGGCGCGGGCGAGAAGATCTTCTGCGCCGGCGCGGACCTGAAGGAGCGCGACGGCATGACCGACGCGCAATGGCAGGCCCAGCACGTCCTGTTCGAGACCATGCGCGACGCCCTGGTCGCCCTGCCGGTCCCGGTCATCGCGGCGGTCAACGGCGCGGCCTACGGCGGCGGCTTCGAGATCGCCCTCAACTGCGACTTCATCCATGCCGCCGACACGGCGCGGTTCGCCCTGCCCGAGGTCAAGCTCGGCATCATGCCCGGGCTCGGTGGCGTGCAGAACCTGGTCCGCGCCGCCGGCGAACGCCGCGCCCGCGAAATCCTGCTGACCGGCGCGCCGTTCACGGCGGCCCAGGGCCTGGCGTGGGGCGTGGTCAACGCCGTCTGGAACCCCGCCGGCCTGATCCCCGAAGCCGTCGACCTGGCCAAGGCCATCGCCGCCAACGCCCCGCTGTCGGTGCGCAACATCCGCCGGGTCGCGCGGGAGACGGCCGTGCTGTCCGGCGCGGAGGCGGTGGCGGTGGAACTGGCCGCCTACAACGAACTCACCCCGACCGAGGACCGTCGCGAGGGCGTGGCGGCCTGGGGGCAGAAGCGGAAGGCGGACTGGAAGGGGCGGTGAGCGCGTCTTTCCTCTCCCGGAGGGAGAGGTGGCCCGGCAGCGCAGGGTCGGAGAGGGAGGAGCAGGCGGCTGAGGGCCGCGGGCATCACCCGCCACGACCAGCCTCTTCCTCTCCACCATCCTCCGGATGGTCCCCCTCTCCCTTCGGGAGAGGATAGAGCTTGCTGCCAACACCCCCTCACTCCCCCCGCCCGATTCCCCTATATCTCTCCGCGTGACCTCCGCCTCCGACATCCCCCTCACCGGCGCCGCCCTGATCGCCGACCACGCTCGGCGTCTGCCCGACGCGCCTGGCGTCTACCGGATGATCGGCGAGGACGGGGAGGTGCTCTATGTCGGCAAGGCGCGCTCGCTGAAGAAGCGGGTGATCCAGTACGCCCAGGGGCGGTTCCACACCAACCGCATCGCCCACATGGTCGACCTGACCCGGGCCATGGAGTTCGTCTCGACCCGCACCGAGACCGACGCCCTGCTGCTCGAGATCAACCTGATCAAGCAGATGAAGCCGCGCTTCAACGTGCTGCTGCGCGACGACAAGAGCTTCCCCGAGATCGTCATCCGCCGCGATCACGCCGCGCCGCAACTGCGCAAGCATCGTGGCGCGCACACCATCAAGGGCGACTACTTCGGGCCGTTCGCCTCGGCCGGGGCGGTCAACCGCACGCTCAACACCCTGCAGAAGGCCTTCCTGCTGCGGTCCTGTTCCGACAGCGTCTACGAGAGCCGCACCCGGCCCTGCATGCTGCACCAGATCCGCCGCTGCGCCGCGCCCTGCACGGGCCTGATCGCGCTCGACGACTACGCGAAGCTGGTCGAGGAGTCCGAGGCCTTCCTGCGCGGCAGGAGCCGGGCGGTGATGCAGCGCCTGTCGGAGCAGATGCAGGCCGCCTCCGACGACCTGGAGTTCGAGCGCGCGGCCCGCCTGCGCGACCGCATCCGCGCCCTGTCGTCGGTGGCCCAGGAAACCCAGGTCAATCCCGAGACGGTCGAGGAGGCCGACGTCTTCGCCCTGTTCGCCGAGGGCGGTCAGGCCTGCGTGCAGGTGTTCTTCTTCCGCGCCGGCCAGAACTGGGGCAACCGCGCCTACTTCCCGCGCGTCGACAAGTCCGACAGCGACGCGGAGGTCATGAGCGCCTTCATCGGCCAGTTCTACGACGACCGGCCGCTGCCGCGGTCGATCCTGGTCAATGTCCAGCCATTCGAGCACGCGCTGCTTGGCGAGGCCTTCTCGATGAAGGCCGGCCGCCGGGTCGAGATCGCCCGACCGCAGCGCGGCGAGAAGAAGCAGCTGGTCGACCAGGCGGTCAACAACGCGCGCGAGGCGCTCGGCCGGCGGATGGCCGAGAGCTCGGCGCAGGGCAAGCTGCTGGCCGGGGTGGCCGAGGCCTTCGGGCTGGAAGCCCCGCCCGAGCGGATCGAGGTCTATGACAACAGCCACATCCAGGGGACCAACGCGGTCGGCGGGATGATCGTCGCCGGGCCCGAGGGCTTCCGCAAGAACCAGTATCGCAAGTTCAACATCAAGGGGACCGAGCTGACCCCCGGCGACGACTACGGCATGATGAAGGAGGTGCTGCGCCGCCGCTTCGCCCGCCTGGTCAAGGAGGAAGAGGAGGGCGACGACAGCGCCCGCCCCGACCTGGTGCTGATCGACGGCGGCAAGGGCCAGCTGGACGCGGTGCTTGAGGTGATGGCCGACCTCGGCGTCGACGACATCCCGGTGGTCGGCGTCGCCAAGGGCCCCGACCGCGACGCGGGGCTCGAGCGGATGTTCATGCCGGGCAAGACGCCCTTCATGCTCGAGCCGAAAAGTCCGGTGCTGTATTATCTGCAGCGGCTGCGCGACGAGGCCCACCGTTTCGCCATCGGCACACACCGCACGAAGCGGTCGATGGAGATGAAGAGGAACCCGCTCGACGAAATCGACGGCGTCGGCCCCGGCCGCAAGCGCGCGCTGCTGCACGCCTTCGGCTCGGCCCGCGAGGTCGGCAAGGCCACGGTCGGCGACCTGATGAAGGTCGACGGCGTCAGCGAGGCCCTGGCGCAACGGATCCACGACCACTTCCGGAAGTGACCGTGGCAACCCTCCGCGCGAAGCCGGGGAGGATTGGCCACGGGATTTGGCCCCGCCGCCAAAACCCTCTACCAAAGCCCTATGAAACACCTTCCCAACCTGATCACCGGCCTGCGGCTGGTCCTGACCCTGGTGGTCTTCCTGGCCATGCTGGGCCTGTCCTCGCAGCCGTTCGTGATGTGGGCGGTCGGCAAGGGCCTTGATCCCCAGCTGGTCCAGACCGGCCTCTACTTCACCGCCTTCTGGGGCTTCGCCGTCGCCGCCCTGACCGATTTCCTCGACGGCTGGCTGGCGCGCAGGCTGCAGATCGAGAGCACGCTCGGGGCGATCCTCGATCCGATCGCCGACAAGGTGCTGCTGGCCGGCGCCGTGGTCGGGCTGGCCACCCTGGGCTCGTGGATGGTGGCCTGCGCCGGCGGGCTTATGCTGTTCCGCGAGTTCGCTGTCAGCGCCCTGCGCGAGACCCTGGCGCCGCGGGGCCTCAAGCTGCCGGTGACGCTGCTGGCCAAGTGGAAGACCACCCTGCAGCTGCTGGCCCTGGGCGGCGAGCTGTTCGTCGGCGGCTGGATCGCCTGGGGCCTGCCCCGCGATCCGGCCCTGGCCCAGAAGGCCTCGATGGCCGCCGACATCCTGCTCTGGCTGGCCGTGGCCGTCACCCTGTGGACCGGCGCGGAGTATGCCCGGGCCGCGCGGAAGGCGCTGAAGGCGGCGTAGGTCCCGGGACTACTCCGCCGCCAGTAGCAGGGCCGGCGCCTCGACCGCGGGCGCCTCGACGACTTCGGGATCGGCCGGCCCGTAGAGCAGCCAGTCGCTGTCAGGCTCCCGCTCCCTCGAAGCCCGCAGGAGGCTGACGATCAGGCAGGGGCCCAAGCCTTGCAGAACCATCCTCGCCTCCACGATTGCACACTCAATTGAGAATGACTCGCAAGTGCGGCGGTAGCAAGTCCCTCCCTCCGCATGAGGGGATGGGAGGCGTTCCTAGGGCAGCGGAATGAACTCCCCGTCGTCCAGGTCCGGCAGCTTCATCCGGCCGGCCCGCCAGTCGGCCTTGGCCTGCTCGATGCGGTCTTTCGA
>DAORNX010000187.1:4887-5182 GCA_035441225.1 Caulobacter sp. | reverse complement strand
GCCGGCCAGCCTCGGCGGCCACGACACGCCGCCGGCGCAGATCGCGCTGGCCCTGGAGACCCTGGCCCAGGCCGACGCCTCGGCCGCCTGGTGCCTGATGATCGGCGCCACCACAGGGGCCCTGGCCAACCGCCTGCCGGCCGGCGTGGCGCGCGAGGTGTTCGGCGATCCCGGCGTGATCGCCGCCGGCGTGTTCGCCCCGATGGGCCAGGCGGTCGACGACGGCGATTGCTGGAAGGTCACCGGCCGCTGGCAATGGGGCAGCGGCTCGCAGAATGCCAACTGGATCGCCGGC
>DAORNX010000187.1:0-4788 GCA_035441225.1 Caulobacter sp. | reverse complement strand
CACCTGGCGCACGGCGGGCCTGTGCGGAACGGGCAGTCTCGACTTCCAGGTCAAGGACGTGCGCGTGCCCAAGGCGCGCAGCGTGGCGCTGCAGTCCGATCCACCGACGGTCAACACGCCGCTGGGCCGTTTCCCGGTGTTCGGCATGCTGGCGCTGGGCGTCACCGCGGTGGCCCTGGGCAACGCCCGGGCGGCCCTGCTGACCGCCGGCTCGGCGGCCCAGACGAAGAAGGCCTCGGGCTCGCAACGCGCGCTGGCCGAGCGCAACGTGGTGCAGGCCGACTTCGCCAGGGCCGTGGCCCGGCTGTCGGCCGCCCGGGCCCACTACTTCGAGACCATCGCCGTGTTGTGGGCGGCCGTCCAGGGAGGGTCGGAGGCGCCCACCGAGGCTCGCGGCCGGCTGCGCCTTGCCTGCGCCCATGCCGTCGAGGTCAGCGCCGATGTCTGCAAGGTCGCATACGACATGATGGGCGGCGCGGCCGTCTATCTCGAGAACGACCTGCAGCGCCGCTTTCGCGACGCCCACGTCATCACCCACCACGCCATGGTCGCGCCCGCCGTCTATGAGCTGGCCGGAAGGGTGCTGCTGGGCCTGCCGACCCGGGCCGACCAGCTTTAGGCCGGGGGGACACGTACCGGCGTCGGCATATGTCCCCTGTCCCAACGCAACCGGTTAACGCGACCCGCGTTCAGTCAGGCGTATCGGGGGTGGGCGCTCGCGAGAGCGTCGGCCGGTCACCAGCCCGGGTGTTCGCTCCGCCTTGAGAGGAAACGGAGCGACGACATGAAGACCAGAACCATCGTCCTTACCCTGACCAGCGTGCTGGCCCTGAGCGCGGGCGCCGCCATCGCCCAGAACGTGCCGACCTGGGAGGAATACGAGGCCCAGCAGCGCGCCTACGAGCAGCAGCAGGGCGCCTACCAGCAGCAGCGGGAAGACTACCAGGACCGCCAGCAGGCCTATGCCGACCAGCGGCGGGCCTATGAGACCAAGCGGGCCCAGTACCTGCGCGACCGCGCCGCCTACGACCGCCGCTATGGCGTGGGCGCCTACGAACGGCGCTACGGCGCCTGGCGCTGGGATCCGGGCCCCTACGCCTACCAGCCCTACGACAGCCGCTATCCCTACGACGCCGGCTACTACGGCCGCGACGTCTCGGCGCGGGTCGACGTCGACCGTTATCGCAACAGTCCCTGCGAACAGCGTCGCAGCGGCAACACCGCCGCGGGCCTGATCATCGGCGCCCTGGCCGGGGCGGCGATCGGCTCGAACGTGGCGGCGACCGACGTGCAGACCGAAGGCGCGGTGCTCGGCGCCGTGGTCGGCGGCGGCCTCGGCGCCAGCATCGGCCGCGACAGCGCCCGCTGCGACGATCGCGGCTACTGGTACAGCCGGGACGAGACCATTCCCTACCGCGAGGCGCGCTACTACCGGGATCGCCGCGCCCGCAGCGGCCGCTACGAGTACAGCTACTACGAGCGCCGCGGTTGCCGTCTGGCTCCGGCCCCGGCCGAATACGCCGGCCGGGTGGAATACCGCTACGTCCGCGTCTGTCCCGACAGCCGTGGCCGCTACCGCATCACCCGGTAGGTTGAGGGGACATGTGCGGAAGGTACGTGTCCCCAAAACCGCGCGCCCGATTGGGGGACATGGACCTTGGGTACATGTCCCCTACGCCGCATGGGCGTCGATCGACGCCAGATGATGCGCGACCCGCTCCTCGTCGAGGAACGAGCCGGTGAAGCTGTTCTTCGCCAGCGTCACGATCTCGTCCCGCGAGAGGTCCAGCGCCCGCGCGGTCTGAATGAAATTCTCGCCGATGTAGCCGCCGAAATAGGCGGGGTCGTCGCTGTTGCAGGTGGCCTTCAACCCCAGGTCCAGCATCCGTTTCATCGGATGTGCCGTCAGGTCGTTCACGACACAGAGCTTCAGGTTCGACAGCGGGCAGACCGTCAGGGTCATCTCCCCGGCCACCAGCCGCTGCACCAGAGCCGGGTCCTCCAGCGCCCGGTTGCCGTGGTCGATGCGGTCGACCTTGAGCAGGTCCAGCGCTTCCCACACGTACGCCGGCGGACCCTCCTCGCCGGCGTGGGCGCTCAGCGTCAGGCCGCGCTCCTTCGCCGCCCTGAACACCCGCTGGAACTTCGACGGCGGATGGCCGACCTCGGAGGAATCCAGACCGACTCCCACAAGCCGGTCCAGCCAGGGCTCGGAAGCCTTCAGCGTCGCCATCGCCGAGTCCTCGTCGAGGTGGCGCAGGAAGCACATGATCAGGCCCGAGGTGACGCCCAGCTCCGCCTCCGCCGCCTTCATCCCCGACAGCAGGCCCTCGATCGCGACCGAGAACGGCAGGCCGCGATCCGTGTGCGTCTGCGGGTCGAAGAAGATTTCCGCATGCACCCCGCCGTCGGCGTGCAGCCGGCGGAAATAGGCCATGGCCATGTCGTGGAAGTCCTGCTCGGTCCGCAGCACCGCCGCGCCCTGGTAGTAGATGTCGAGGAAGTCCTGCAGGTTGGAGAAGGCGTAGGCGGCGCGCACCTCCTCGACCGAGTTGAACGGCATGTCGACGCGGTTGCGCCGGCCGAACTCGAACATCTGCTCCGGCTCGAGGCTGCCCTCGATATGCAGGTGCAGTTCGGCCTTCGGCAGGCCGCGAATGAAGTCTTCGATCGTATCGGTCATGGCCGCCATCTCACGGCGGCCGGCCTTCCGGGTCAAGGCGGCTACGGCGTCGGCGAGCCGACAAACGAGCGCGGCCGGCCGTGTTAGCGTGATCCGGGATCGCGACAGGGGGTCGGGGCGTGCGGACCTACGCCATCTATATTCGCGACGTCCGGTATTCGGTTCCGTCGCTGTTGCTCGTCGAGGCGGCGGCCGAGGAGCGGGTCGCCGATATCGCGCGCCAGAAGCTCGAAGAGTCGCCGCATCACCTCGCCGTCGAGGTGGTGGAGGGCGATACCGTGCTGTTCCGCTTTCAGCGCGCCGACGGCGAGTAATCGCCTCGCACTCGCACCGGCTTGCCAAGTCGAAATCCCCGGAGCACTATCCTCGCTCAAAGGCTCCTCGCCGGCGAAAACCGGGAGGGGCCTTTTCGAGTCTGGAGGCGCCGACCGCGCGCAAGCTGAATATGTCCGTAAACCGTCAAGGCCACATCCGCCTGACCTCCCACCCGGGGTCAGGCTCGCCCGGCCGTTTCCCCCTGGCCTGGGGCGCCCCGACCGCTCGCGAGCGGGGCCCGGTCGTCGCCACCGTCAACGCCGGCAACGACCGCAACGCCATCGGCGCCCATGGCGGCGCCTATTCCATCTATCGCAGCCTGGCGATCGCCTCGGGCGCGCTGAACCCGCTGGTCCGGCCCGACCTGACCGACACCGCGCCGGTGGTCGATGTCGGCCCGTTCCCGCAGTGGGCCGACCCGCACCGGATCGTCTCGCTCGACCCCTGGGGTCACCGCATCCAGCAGGACTTCGCCGCCGAGGTGGCCGAGGGCGTCGACATCCGGCCGTCCATCGCCATCACCAAGGCCCGGCTGACCCTGCCCGAGATCGGCGAGGCGATCGACGCGGGCCGGCTCAGGATCGACGGGACCGTGGTCCACGAAACCCGCGACGTGGCCGTGACCAAGGCGGCCCTCGACCCGGTCTGGTATCTGCCCGGCATCGCCGAGCGGTTCGAGGTCGACGAGACCACCCTGCGCCGCACCCTGTTCGAACAGACCGGCGGCATGTACCCCGAACTGGTCACCCGGCCGGACATCAAGGTGTTCCTGCCTCCGATCGGCGGCATCACCCTGTATATCTTCGGCGACCCGGCCGCGATCGCCGACCCGGCCCGCCGCCTGACCTGCCGCGTGCATGACGAGTGCAACGGCAGCGACGTGTTCGGCTCCGACATCTGCACCTGCCGCCCCTACCTGATCCACGGCATCGAGGAGGCCGTGCTCGAGGCCCAGAACGGCGGCGCCGGCCTCATCGTCTACAATCGCAAGGAAGGCCGGGCGCTGGGCGAGGTGACCAAGTTCCTCGTCTACAACGCCCGCAAGCGCCAGCCCGGCGGCGACCAGGCGGCCACCTACTTCGAGCGCACCGAGTGCGTGGCCGGGGTCCAGGACGCCCGCTTCCAGCAGCTGATGCCCGACGTTCTGCACTGGCTGGGGATCAAGCACATCGACCGCTTCGTCTCGATGTCCAACATGAAGCACGACGCCCTGGTCGAGGGCGGCATCACCATCGGCGAACGCGTGCCGATCCCGGCCTGGCTGGTGCCCGACGACGCCAGCGTCGAGATGGAAGCCAAGAAGGCCGCCGGCTACTTCACCCCCGACGGCGCGCCGACGGCGGAAGATCTGAAGAAGACCGTGGGACGCGATCTTGGGGAGTTCTGAGGCCTCCGGGGACATGTACCGAAGGTACGTGTCCCCCAAACGGTTCTGCTCGATTAGGGGACACGTACCTTCGGTACATGTCCCCGGGTGTTCCCATGACTGACGCCGCCGCCGCCCGTTCCCTCCTCTCCGCGGCCGCCGTGCGGGAGCGGGCGCATGAGATGCTGGCCATCGCCCTGGACGGGGGCCTGACGGACTGGCGGGTGAACCTCGACCGCCTGCCGCACACGGCGGACGTCGTGGCCTCGGTCATTCGCGACCAGTATCCGACCCTCGCGGTCCCCTTCCACGCACGCTGGCGACACTTCGTGGTCGGCGGGCGCGACCTGTGGGCCGAACTGGCCGCGCAGGCCGACTGGCCGGACGCGAAGGCGAAAGCGCGCGCGGCGTTTGACCTTGCGAT
>DAORNX010000186.1:0-5199 GCA_035441225.1 Caulobacter sp. | reverse complement strand
CTCGGCGGCGTCGCTCCGTCGGACGCCCCGCCCGCCAACTAGTTTCGTCACCCCGTCGATGGAGCAGGCGCCGACCCCGAATCGGCGCTATTCTGGATTCCCATGGCCCGGTACATTTTCATCACCGGCGGCGTGGTCTCCTCCCTGGGAAAAGGTCTCGCGTCCGCCGCCCTTGGCGCGCTCCTCCAGGCGCGTGGCTACAAGGTCCGCCTGCGCAAGCTCGACCCCTATCTGAACGTCGATCCGGGGACGATGAGCCCCTATCAGCACGGCGAGGTCTTCGTAACCGACGACGGCGCAGAGACCGACCTCGACCTGGGCCACTACGAGCGCTTCACCGGCGTCAACGCCACCCGCGCCGACAACATCACCACCGGCCAGATTTACAAGACCATCATCGAAAAGGAGCGGCGCGGCGACTATCTCGGCGCGACGGTCCAGGTGATTCCGCACGTCACCAACGAGATCAAGGATTTCGTCCTGGCGCCGGCGGTCGACGAGAACGGCGCCGAGGCCGATTTCGTGCTGGTCGAGATCGGCGGCACGGTCGGCGACATCGAGGGCCTGCCATTCTTCGAGGCGATCCGCCAGCTCGGCCAGGAACTGCCGCGCGGAAGCAGCTGCTTCGTCCACCTGACCCTGCTGCCGTTCATCAAGACGGCCGGCGAGATGAAGACCAAGCCGACCCAGCACTCGGTCAAGGAGCTGCGTTCGATCGGCATCCAGCCGGACATCCTGCTGTGCCGCTGCGAGCAGCCGATCCCGGCCGACGAGAAGCGCAAGATCGGCCAGTTCTGCAACGTGCGGCCCAGCGCCGTGATCCAGGCCATGGACTCGGCCTCGATCTACGCCGTGCCGCTCGACTACCATGTGCAGGGGCTGGACACCGAGGTGCTGGATGTCTTCGGCATCACCGACGCGCCGGCGCCGGACCTGTCGCGCTGGCAGACCATCAGCGAGACCCTGACCAATCCCGACGGCGAGGTGACCATCGCCGTGGTGGGCAAGTACACGGTGCTCAAGGACGCCTACAAATCCCTGATCGAGGCGCTCAGCCACGGCGGCGTCGCCAACCGGGTCAAGGTCAACCTCGACTGGGTCGAGAGCGAGACGTTCGAGAACCAGGACGGCGCCGCGGCCAGCCGGCTCGAGGGCGTGCACGGCATCCTCGTGCCCGGCGGATTCGGCGAGCGGGGCAGCGAGGGCAAGATTCTCGCGGCCGAGTTCGCCCGCGTTCACAACGTGCCCTATTTCGGCATCTGTTTCGGCATGCAGATGGCGGTCATCGAGGCGCTGCGGAACGTGGCCGGCGTCGCCGGCGCGTCCTCCACCGAATTCGGCCCCACGGCGGAGCCGGTTGTCGGGCTGATGACCGAATGGACCCAGGGCAACCAGCGGATCGAGCGCCGCGCCGGCGACGACCTGGGTGGCACCATGCGCCTGGGGGCCTATGAAGCCGTGCTGTCGCCCGGCTCCCGGGTGGCCGACATCTACGGCTCGACCGACATCTTCGAACGGCACCGCCATCGCTACGAGGTCAATATCGGCTATCGCGAGCAGATGGAGTCGGCCGGCCTGATGCTGACGGGCTGTTCGCCTGACGGCATCCTGCCCGAGATTGTCGAGCGGGCCGACCACCCCTGGTTCGTCGGGGTGCAGTTCCATCCGGAGCTGAAGAGCCGCCCGTTCGCCCCGCACCCCCTGTTCGCCAGCTTCATCGCGGCGGCCAAGGAGCAGAGCCGGCTGGTCTAGGATGCGGACCTGCGGATCCTGCAACCTCTGCTGCAAGGTCCTGGAGGTCCGGTCGCTGGCCAAGCCGGCGGGCCAGTGGTGTGAACACGCGATCAGGGGCCGGGGCTGCGGCATCCACGGGCGCCACCCGGCCGACTGTCGCGCCTTCACCTGCGGCTGGCTGCAGTCGTCCGACCTGGGCCCCGAGTGGAAGCCCGAGATCTGTCGTTTCGTCCTGCGCGACGAATCGGACGAACGCCGGCTGTGCGTCGACGTCGACCCCGGCTTTCCGGACGCCTGGAAGAAGCCGGCCTACTATCCGCTCATCAAGCGGTGGTCGGGGGCGGTCCGCGACCGGACCGGCTGCGTGCTGGTCTATGTCGGCGCCAGGACCATCGTGGTGTTTCCCGAGGAGGATATCGACCTGGGGCCGCTTGAGCCGGCGCCCGTGCTGGTCGTCGGCTATCTGAAGACCCGCGACGTCCGCCGCCCGCTGGTGCGTCACATGGTCGACGGAGCGGTCGCCGCCGAATGGCGGGGGGCTCCCGTCACGCCAGGCCGCTGAGACCGACGCAGCGGCTTGAACTCGAGGAACTCTTGGGGCATATACCCCGCCTCACGCGGCGGCCCGACGGCCGCCGTCACCGTTTTCATGCTCAGCGAGCAGAGTTATCCGATGGCCGTTCCCAAACGCAAAGTCTCTCCGTCGCGTCGCAACATGCGCCGGTCGCACCACGCCCTGGGCGCCAACAGCTACGTCGAGGACAAGGACACCGGCGAGCTGCGCCGCCCGCACCATGTCGATCTGAAGACCGGCATGTACGGCGGCCGCCAGGTCATCACGCCCAAGGAAGACTAGTCGCTTCAGCGACGGTCTGACGGACTTCGACGGCGCCCGGGGGATCCTTCCGGGCGCCGTTCGCATTTGGGCGACCGCCGTTCCGGCCCGTGCTATCCTCCCCGAAAATACGGGGGGAGGACCCCATGCTGAGCCGTCGACAACTTGCTCTGGCCCTGGCCGGCGCCTTGACGCCCGCCCCGGTCTTCGCCCAGGACGCCCCGCCGCCCATTGATCCCGAAGAGACCATCGGGGCCGGCGAGGATCGCTACGATCGCCTGACCATTCCCGTCCGGATCGGTGACAGCGGCCCCTTTGAATTCGTGGTCGATACCGGCGCGGATCGCACCGTCCTGTCGCAGGAAGTGGCCGACCAGCTGGGCCTGCCGCGGGGCAGGGACGTGATGGTCCAGGGCATCACCGGCTCGGAACTGACCCCGACGGTCAAGGCGCCGCCGATCAACCTCGGCCGGATCGTCCTCAACGGGCTGGACCTGCCGGTGCTGCCGCGCCAGCGGCTCGGCGTCGATGGTCTGCTGGGGGTGGACGCCCTGCAGAAGCGGCGGCTGGTGATGGACTTTCGCGAGCGACGGCTGGAGATCCTTCCGGCCTCCGGCGCCTTCCGGCCCGGCTCGACCAGCCGCGAGACCTATGTTCCGGCCCGCGACAAGTTCGGTCGGCTGGTGGTGATCGACGCCAACGCCAACAATGCTCCCGTCGCCGCCTTCATCGATTCCGGCGCGGGCATGAGCATCGCCAACCGGGCCCTGGCCGAGTCGATCCGCTCCCGCGGCGGCTGGCGCGGCGAAGGCCGGACGGTGCCGCTCTACGGCGTGACCAGCCACCAGGCCACCGGGGAGCTGCGCCTGCTCGATTCGGTCCGCATGGGCGGCCTGCGTTTCACCGACATCCCGGTGCTGATCAGCGACCTGGACCTGTTCGAGCAGTGGGGCATGGCGACCCGCCCGACGATCCTGCTGGGGGTCAACGTGCTGCGGCTGTTCTCCCGGGTGGAGATGGATTACGGCCGGCGGCGGGTGATGTTCCGCGTCGCGGCCGACCCGCAGATCTGGCTGGCCTAGCCCTGGGTCCGCGCCCGCGCCTGAATGCCGGCGCGACGGGCCTCGACGGCTTCGGGCGTGACCAGCCGGTTGTTGGCGGTGGACTTTTCGGCCTCGAACTTCAGGCTGTCGCCGTAGGCCAGGGCATAGCCGCCGTCGATGATCCGCTTGTAGGTGGTCAGGGTCTCGACGGGGATGGTGGCCATGTCGGCGGCCAGTTTCCTCGCCACGGTCAACAGGTCCGCCGCCGGCACGACCCGGTTGACCAGGCCCCACGCACAGGCGGTCGTCGCGTCGAGGAAGTTGCCGGTCAGGGAGAGCTCCTTGGCCCGGTAGATGCCGATCAGGCGCGACAGCTTCTGCGACAGGCCCCAGCCCGGCATGATGCCGACCCGCGCATGGGTGTCGGCGAAGCGGGCGTTCTCCGAGGCGATCAGCACATCGCAGGCCAGGGCCACCTCGAAGCCGCCCGTGATGGCCACCCCGTTGATCGCCCCGATCACCGGCTTGCGGCACAGTTCGATGGCCTTGACCGGGTTCTCGTCGGCCCCCTCGGCGTTGGCCGCGCTCATCGCCTTCGGGTCGGAGCCCAGCTCCTTGAGGTCCAGGCCGGCGGTGAAGGCCCGCTCGCCCGCGCCGGTCAGGATCACCACGCTGACCTCCGGATCGGCGTCCAGCTCGACCATGGCCTTGTACAGCGCGCTGCGCATCGCCTTGCTGAGGGCGTTCATCGCCTCGGGGCGGTTCAGGGTGACGACGGCGATCCCGTCCTGTTTCTCGACCAGCAGCAGCATGGGGTGGTTCTCCGTTTGGTCTGGGCATGACCGGGCGACGGAGGGGCAGTCAAGCCGGCCGCGTTGCAGGATGCATCCTTCGACACGGCCCTTTGGGCCTGCTCAGGATGACGTGCAGGGGTGGGCCGCCAAATTCCACGTCATGGTGAGCAGCACCCGAAGGGTGCGTGTCGAACCACGCAACGGCCCTTCAGTTGCGATTCCACGGTCAGGGCGCTAATCGGGGCGCGCCTTTTCAAGACCTTGCCCGCCGGAGCTCCCATGACCGAGATCGTCGACATCATCGCCCGCGAAATCCTCGACAGTCGCGGCAACCCGACGGTCGAGGTCGACGTGATCCTGGAGGACGGTTCGTTCGGCCGGGCGGCGGTGCCGTCGGGCGCCTCCACGGGCGCCCACGAGGCGGTCGAGAAGCGCGACGGGGACAAGAACCGCTACGGCGGCAAGGGCGTGCTGGACGCGGTCGCCGCGGTCAACGGCGAGATCTACGACGCCCTGGGCGGCGTCGACGCCGAGGACCAGCGTCGCATCGACAGCCTGCTGATCGAGCTGGACGGCACGAAGAACAAGGCCCGCCTGGGCGCCAACGCCATCCTCGGCGTCTCCCTGGCCACGGCCAAGGCCGCCGCCGTCAGCGCCGACCTGCCGCTCTACAAGTACGTCGGCGGCGTCTCGGCCCGGGTGCTGCCCGTGCCGATGATGAACATCATCAACGGGGGGGCCCACGCCGACAATCCGATCGACATCCAGGAGTTCATGATCCTGCCGACCGGCG
>DAORNX010000185.1:0-5202 GCA_035441225.1 Caulobacter sp. | reverse complement strand
CCTCGTCGGCGATGAACAGGCCGCCGGCCCGCCGCACGGCCGCCACGGCCGGCTTCAGGAATCCGGGCGGATCGGACACCACCCCGTCGCTTGAGAAGAGGGTGTCCGCCAGCAGGGCGGCGACTCCCTGTCCGTGGGCGGCGAGGTCAGCGATGGCCGCCGCCACCCCGGCCGCGAACCGCTCGCCGTTGTCCGACCCGTCCGGCGGCGGCACGGCCCGGACATTGACCCCCAGCGGCACGCCGTCGCCCAGCGAGGGCGAGGCTTCGGCCACCGCGGCGGTGACGCCGTGATAGGCGGTGGCGGTGACGATCACGCCCGTCGCGCCCGTCCGGGCCCGGGCGACACGCAGGGCCAGGTCGTTGGCCTCGCTGCCCGTGCAGGTGAACATCACCTGGCTCAGGGCCTCGGGGAACAGCGCCGTCAGCCGCTCGGCGTAGTCAACCACCGTCTCGTTGAGATAGCGGGTGTGGGTGTTCAGGGTCGCCGCCTGGCGCGACAGAGCGGCCACCACATGCGGGTGGCAATGGCCGGTCGAGGCGACGTTGTTGTAGACGTCGAGATAGGCCGCGCCGGCGGGATCGTAGAGCCAGACCCCCTCCCCGCGCACGATGTGGACCGGCCGCTGGTAGAACAGACGATAGGCCGGGCCCAGCACCCTGGCGCGCCGCTCGATCAGGGCGCGTTCGGCGGGCGGCAGGTCGGGGGCGGCGTCGCCGCCGAAGGCGTTGACCATGGTCATGACAGCGTTCCCCCCGTGCAGGCCGATCGCAGCGGATCGTCGCCCGCGCCACGGTCACGGGCCATCAGCTTTTCCAGCCGCGACCAGGCCGGGCCGTTGTTGCGCAGGATATAGGCGCGGTTATGCGGATGGACCTCGGCCCGCCAGCCGGTGATCAGCACGGTCATCAGCAGGCGTGTCGCGACCATGTCCGCCAGCAGGTCGGCCTCCTCCGGCCGCAGGGGCGAGACGGCGTGATAGCCCGCAACATAGGGCGCGGCGCCCTCCAGCGGATCGTCGCCGTCGCTCAGCATGTAGGCGGCCGCTACGGCCACGTCGCAGGCCAGCGGCGCCCGGACCATGTCGCCGAAGTCGAGGATGCCGGCGACCCGGTCGGGATGGTCGGGATCGACCACCAGGTTGTGCTGGTTGAGATCGTTGTGAACCACCTGGCTGCGCAGGTCGCCGAGTCGCGGTTCGACGCGGGTCCTGAAACGGTCCATGGCCTCGTCGACGAGGGCGCGCCGGGACGGCTCGGGAATCGAGTCGCGCAGCTCGGCCAGCCGACCAGCGCGCTTCATGTCCCACGGCAGGTCATGGTCGGCGGCCGGATGGTCGAAGCCGGCCAGGGCGAGGCCGAGGCGCGCGTGCGCGGCCCCGATGTTGCGTCGCAGGGCCGGCGTCGATTTCACCTCATGCACCATCGTCCCGGGCAGGAAGGTCAGCATGCGCACGACGCGCGGCCCCTCGCCGGGGCGGGTCAGGAGGGTGCTGATCTCGCCCTCGCGGGTGCGGACCACGCGGGGGGTCGGCAGGGCCGGGTCGACCTCGGCCACATGGGCCAGGGCGGCGGCCTGGAACCGGGTCACCGCCGGGTCCTCGGCGGGATTGGCGATCTTCAGCACGAGCCGCCCGGCGTCGGGCGTGGTCAGGAGGAAGTTCTGGTCGCGCTCGCTGGTCAGCGGCCGGGCCGATCCGGCCACGCCGAAGATGTCGAGCGCCAGGGCCTCGGCCTCCGATTCCGACATCGGCGCGACCGGAGTTCCCAGCAAGGGGCTTGGCGACATGGCGGGATCCTTCGGACTCGTCGTCCCTACTCTGTGTTCGATGGGCGGCCCCGGCAACGGCGTGCTGTCGCCCGGGCCGGCTTCGGGCCACTCTCCGGCCAGGGAGGCTGACGGGATCGTCATGACCTGGCCGTTGGTCGGGCCGGGCTGACCGCGACTTTCGGAAACAGGGCCGCGATCGGCTCGATGCTGGCGCTCGGACAGTCCTTGAGCGTGTGGCCCATTCGCACAATGACAAGGTCACGCGCCGGCTCGATGCGCACCTTCTGGAACGCCCAGCCGCCCATCGCATAGACCGGCGCCGGCGCGACGCCGTCGGCGCCATCGAGCCAGAAGCCGGCCCCGTAGGTCAGGTGATCGTCGCCCTTCAGCGCCGCCGTCGGCGGGGACGGGGTGCGCACGTAGTCGACCCAGCTCCCGGGCAACAGCTGCCTGCCGTTCCACCGTCCGCGATTGAGATAGAGCAGGCCAAGTCGCGCCCAGTCCCTTGGCGTCGCCCACATGAAGCTCGACCCCACCAGGGTGCCGGACGCATCCGTCTGGAAGATCGCCGACCGCATGCCGAGCGGGTCGAACAGCGCCTTGCGCGGATAGTTCCAGTAGGCCTGGTCGTCGCCGGCGAAGCTGTCGCGCAGGGAGCGCATCAGGATATTGGTGGCGCCGCTGGAGTATTTCCACACCGCGCCGGGCCTGGCGTAGGCCGGGTGGCGGGCGGCGGCGGCGGCCATGTCCGGCTCCATCATCAGCATGCGGTTGACGTCGGAATCGGCGTCGTAGTCCTCGTTGAACGCCAGTCCCGCGGTCATGGTGACCAGGTCGCGGTTGCTGACCGGATCCGGCCGCCCGGGTCCCGGCGGCAGCGCGACGCCGTCGAGCGCCATCCGGCCCTCGGCGATGCGCAGGCCCAGCAGCGTCGCCGCCACGCTTTTGGACATGGAGGCGCCATAGGGCCGGCTGGCGGCGTCGAAGCCCTTGCCGTAGCGCTCGGCGACGATGCGGCCCCCGTGGACCACAACGATCGCCCGGGTGAAGGGGTCGTTCCCCTTGGGACAGCGTCCGAAGGCGGTGTCCATGGCCAGGTCCAGCTTCGCCCGGTCGACTCCGGGGATCGGCGCGGTCAGATCGACGCGCTCGCCCGCGGGCCAGACGGCGGCGGGACCGGGAGCCGGGCCGGTCGGTCCGTCAGCCCTGAACGCCTTCACATCCTCGGGCGTCCGGCCGCTGAGCAGGATGCAGCCCAGCCCTGGCCGGACCACCGCCATGGCGGTCGCGCCGAACGGCCCGCGCCCGGTGACGGTCCGCGCCGCCCGGTCGATCTTCGGACGCGTCAGCAGCAGCGCGAGACCGTAGAGGCCCGAGAACTCCTGGCGCCTCAGGTCAGCGGCGCCGCGCCCGGAGACGAACTCGGCCGTGCAGACGGAATGGGTGACCGAGCCCGATGCGATCGAGAGGATCGGCGCGGGCGGCCCACGGTCGCAGGCCGCCGCCAGCAGGCCGAGCGCGAGCACCGGAATCAGTCGGGACATGGGTGTTCCTCCGTTGGGCCGGGTCTCATCAACATCCCGTCGGCGGCGACCAGGATCTCGCTGTTGATGTGGTGCGCGGAAGTGATCAACCGCAGCGGCCGCACCGTCGGGCATGCCCCGGCCAGCCTCGACGCGCCGGGGCAGGGCTCGAGCGTGCGACCGATCCCTTCGGTCCCGAGCACCGCTCAGGCTCGCTGATAGACCGTCACGACACAGGCGCCGCCCAGGCCGAGGTTGTGCTGGATGGCCGTGCGGGCGCCCTCGACCTGGCGCGGGCCACAGGTCCCGCGCAACTGCTGGACCAGTTCCGTGCACTGGGCCAGGCCCGTGGCGCCGAGCGGATGGCCCTTGGAAATGAGGCCGCCCGACGGATTGACCACGATGCGGCCGCCGTAGGTATTGTCGCCGTCCTCGATGAACTTCTCCGCGCCGCCGGCGGGAGCCAGGCCAAGCGCCTCGTAGCTGACCACCTCGTTGGCGGTGAAGCAGTCGTGCATCTCGGCGACCTGGGCGTCCCCCGGTCCGATGCCGGCCATCTCGTAGGCCTGGCGTGCGGCGGCGGCGGCCATGTCGTAGCCGATGATCTGCACCGCGCTGCCTGAGTTGAGCGCGGTGGGGAAATCGGTGGTCATCGCCTGGCCGGCGATGACCACATCCGCATTGATGCCGTGCTTGCGGGCGTAGGCCTCGCTGCAGATGACCGCCGCCGCCGCGCCGCAGGTCGGGGGGCAGGCCTGGAGCCGGGTCAGCGGACCATACAGGCGCGGCGAGGCCAGCACCTCCTCGACCGACACCTCGGTGCGGAAGATCGCCCTGTCATTGTGCACCGCATGGCGACGCGCCTTGACGGTCACCTTGGCGAAGGTCTCCGGCCGGACGCCATAGCGTTCCTGGTATTCGGACCCTGCCCCGCCGAACAGATAGAAGGCCAGCGGGACATCGGCCTCGCCCCGGGCGCCGGCCATGGCCTCGATGAACGGCGCGAGTGGGCTGCGACGGTCCTCCCAGACGTCGACCAGGGCGCCGCGGCGCATCTGTTCGAAGCCCAGCGCCAGCACGCAGTCGGCCGCGCCCGACGCCACCGCCTGACGGGCCAGGAACAGCGCGGTCGAGCCGGTCGCGCAGTTGTTGTTGACGTTGATCACCGGCGCCCCGGTCATGCCCAGCTGGTAGGCCGCCGCCTGGCCACAGGTCGAGTCGCCGTAGACATAGCCGGCGTAGACCTGCTGAATGGCGGCATAGTCGATCCCGGCATCGGCCAGGGCCATCCGCCCGGCGTCCCGCGCCATCTCGTCATAGGGAGCAGAGGCCCCCGGCTTGACGAAGGCCGTCATGCCGACGCCGGCCACCACCACTCGCTGCATGCTCATAAGATACCCCGCGCTTCCCGTCAGGGGTGGAGACACGCAGCAGCCGGTCTTCCGCTACGCCGGAGCGTTCACCCGGGCCGGACCGATGGCCCGCAACACGAAGGCGGTCAGGCGCTCGGTCAGCTCATCGACGGTCAGGGTGCCGTCGAGGTGGTACCACCGCGGAATCCAGTTCATGGCGCCGAACACGAACATCGCCGTCAGCTTGGGATCGGGGCAGTCGAGGCTGCCGTCCCGCACGCCGTCATCGAGAATCTCGCGCAGCATCGAGTCGATCTGCCGGCGGCCCTCGATGACCGTCCCCTGGTTTTCCGGCTCCAGGGCGTTGGTGCCGGTCATCACAAGACAGGTGCCAAAGTCGTCGACGACCATTCGCACGTAGCGGCGCAGAAACTCGACCAGCCGCTCGCGTCCTGAGCTCTCGGCCGCCGTCGGCATCGGCTTGTCGCCGTTGATGATCGCATCGATGCCGATGCGGTGGCACTCGAAGAGGATGTCGTCCTTGCTCTTGAAATAAT
>DAORNX010000184.1:0-5202 GCA_035441225.1 Caulobacter sp. | reverse complement strand
CGCATCGGACAGGCCATCAAAGGCGCGGCCCTGCTGGACTTCGTGGGCGCCTTCGGACTGGCCATGAAGTACATGATCGCGCCGAAGAAGACGGTCATCTATCCCAACGAGCGCGGTCCGCAGTCGCCGCGTTTCCGGGGCGAGCACGCCCTGCGCCGCTATCCCTCGGGAGAGGAACGCTGCATCGCCTGCAAGCTTTGCGAAGCCGTCTGCCCGGCCCAGGCCATCTATATCGAGGCCGAACCGCGGGCCGACGGCAGCCGGCGTACGACCCGCTACGACATCGACATGGTCAAGTGCATCTACTGCGGCCTCTGTCAGGAGGCCTGTCCGGTCGACGCCATTGTCGAGGGGCCGAATACCGAATTCGCCACCGAGACGCGGGAAGAGCTCTACTACGACAAGGAGCGGCTGCTGGATAACGGCGACCGCTGGGAGCGCGAGATCGCGAAGAATCTGGAACTGGACGCTGCCTACCGATAAGGGGAGGCGGCGATTCACCGGAGGCGGCGGAGCTCATCTGCGCCGCCTCTTTCGCAAGGGTTGAAGAGGGAGCAGGGGCCCAGATGGCTCTGCAGGCGATAGCCTTCTACATCATGGCGGCGACGACCATTTCGGCGGCACTCGCCGTGGTCTTCGCGCGCAATCCCGTGCACTCGGTGCTGTTCCTGATCGCGGCTTTCTTCAGCGCGGCGGGACTGTTCGTGCTGATGGGCGCCGAGTTCCTCGCCATGCTGCTGGTCGTGGTCTACGTCGGCGCGGTGGCGGTGCTGTTCCTGTTCGTCGTGATGATGCTGGACGTGGACTTCACCCAGCTGCGCGAGGGTTTTTCGCGCTACCTGCCGGTCGGCGGGCTGGTCGCCGGCATCCTGACCGTCGAGATGATCATCGTCGCCACCACGGTGGCCAGCCAGGGCGCGGCATCGGCCTCTCCAGGACCCGACGCCTCCGCCGGGACGGATGTGACCAACGCCGAGACCATCGGCCGGGTGCTCTACACCGACTACGTCTATTTCTTCCAGGCGGCCGGTCTGGTGCTGCTGGTGGCGATGATCGGAGCCATCGTGCTGACCCTGCGCCACAAGCCCGGGGTCAAGCGCCAGAACATCGCAGCCCAGAACGCGCGCACGCCGGCCACCGGCATGACGATCGTCGACATCAAGCCCGGCGAGGGGATCAGCGAATGATTGGTCTGACCAACTACCTGACCGTCGCCGCGATCCTGTTCACGATCGGCGTCTTCGGCATCTTCGTGAACCGCAAGAACGTCATCATTATCCTGATGTCGATCGAGCTGATCCTGCTGGCGGTGAACATCAACCTGGTCGCCTTCAGCGTCTTCCTGCACGACGTGGTCGGGCAGATCTTCGCCATGTTCGTGCTGACCGTCGCCGCGGCCGAGGCCGCCGTCGGCCTGGCCATCCTGGTGACCTTCTTCCGCAACCGCGGCGACATCGCCGTGGACGACGCCTCCGTGATGAAGGGCTGACCCTTGCAACAGCTCGTCACCGTTCTTCTCTTCGCTCCGCTGCTGGGCGCCCTGGTCGCCGGCCTTTTCGGTCGCCGCATCGGCGCGCTGGCGTCGCAGAGCGTCACCACGGGCCTGCTGCTGCTGGCCTGCGGCCTCAGTTGGTACACCTTCAGCCAGTGGACCTGGGGCGGCCTCGAGCCGTTCACCGTGTCACTGGCCCCGTTCATCAATGTCGGCGATTTCCAGTCTGCCTGGTCCATCCGCATCGACGGGCTGAGCGCGGTCATGCTGGTGGTGGTGACCACCGTCTCGGCCCTCGTGCATCTCTACAGCTGGGGCTACATGGCCGAGGACGAGAGCCGGCCGCGGTTCTTCGCCTACCTGTCGCTGTTCACCTTCGCCATGCTGGCGCTGGTGACGGCCGCCGACTTCATGCAGCTGTTCTTCGGCTGGGAAGGGGTGGGCCTGGCGTCCTATCTGCTGATCGGTTTCTGGTTCAAGAAACCGACGGCCAACGCCGCCTCGATCAAGGCCTTCGTGGTCAACCGCGTCGGCGACTTCGGCTTCGCCCTGGGCATCATGACGGTGTTCTGGGCCTACGGCACCATCCAGTTCGCCGAGCTGTTCCCGATGATCGCGGACAGCGCCTCGAAGACCTGGACCTTCGCCGGCCAGAGCTGGCCGCTGGTCGACCTGGCCTGCGTGCTGCTGTTCATCGGCGCCATGGGCAAGTCGGCGCAGTTCTTCCTCCACACCTGGCTGCCCGACGCCATGGAAGGCCCGACGCCGGTCTCGGCCCTGATCCACGCGGCGACCATGGTCACCGCCGGCGTCTACATGGTCTGCCTGCTGTCGCCGATGTTCGAGTACGCCCCGATGGCGCGCAACGTCGTGACCCTGATCGGGGCGATTACCGCCCTGTTCGCGGCGACGGTCGGCCTGGCCCAGAACGACATCAAGCGGGTCATCGCCTATTCGACCTGTTCGCAGCTCGGCTACATGTTCTTCGCCGCCGGCGTCGGGGCCTACCAGGCGGCGATGTTCCACCTGTTCACCCACGCCTTCTTCAAGGCCCTGCTGTTCCTCGGCGCCGGCTCGGTGATCCACGGCATGCACCACGAGCAGGACATGCGGAAGATGGGCGGGCTGTGGAAGCACCTGCCGGTGACCTATGCGGTGATGACCATCGGCACCCTGGCGATCACCGGCTTCGGCATTCCCGGCCTCGACCTGGGCTTCGCGGGCTTCTACTCCAAGGACACCATCATCGAGGCGTCGTGGGCCGCCGGCCGCGAGAACGGCTTCGCCTGGTTCGCCTTCATCATCAGCCTGCTGGCCGCCGGCCTGACCGCCTTCTACAGCTGGCGCCTGGCCTTCATGACCTTCCATGGCACGGCCAAGTGGGGCGAGCAGGCGGCCCACGGCCACGACGATCACCATGCCCACGCGGCGCATGATGACCATGCTCACGACGACCATGGCCATGGCCACAGCCCGCACGAGAGCCCCCTGTCGATGCTGGTTCCGCTGCTGGTGCTGGCGATCGGCGCCCTGGCGGCCGGCTACGTCTTCGTCGAGAACTTCGTCGGCGAGGCGCAGGTCGAGTTCTGGCGCGGTGCGATCTTCAACGGTCCTCACAACCACGTGCTGCACGCCATGCACGAGGCGCCGCCGTGGGTCATCTGGGCGCCGCTCGTGGTCTCGGCGATCGGCTTCGCCGGAGCCTGGTGGGTCTATATCGCCCGCGAGGGCATGGGCGCTCGGATCGCCGCCCGT
Organism: Caulobacter sp.; assembly: GCA_035441225.1. GTDB lineage: Bacteria > Pseudomonadota > Alphaproteobacteria > Caulobacterales > Caulobacteraceae > Caulobacter. The sequence continues at coordinate 1,955 of DAORNX010000184.1, read as the reverse complement.
CGCGGCCCGGTCTGGAGCTTCCTCTACAACAAGTGGTTCTTCGACGAACTCTACGACGCGACCTTCGTGCGGCTGGCCCGTTTCCTGGGCGACCTGTTCTGGAAGGGCGGTGACCAGAAGCTGATCGATGGCCTCGGCCCGGACGGCGTTTCGGCGGTCTCGCTGGCGGTCGGCAAGCGCACCGGCCGGCTGCAGTCGGGCTACGTCTACCACTACGCCTTTGTCATGCTGCTGGGGGTCGCCGGTCTGTTGTCCTTCGCGCTCTACGCCTTCTCGCGGGGGAGCTGATCGATGAGCGGCATCCTCTCCCTTGTCACCTTCCTTCCGCTGGCCGGCGTCGCCGCCATCCTGGCGCTGCGCTTCCTCGGCCAGCCGGGCGAGGCCCGTGACACGGCCGGAAAGTGGATCGCCCTGGCGACCACTCTGGCGACCTTCGCCCTGTCGGTGAAACTGACGCTCGACTTCGACCCGGCCAACGCCGGCTTCCAGTTCCTGGAGGAGATTCCGTGGTTCGCGGGTCTCGACTACCGCATGGGCGTGGACGGCATCTCGGTGCTGTTCGTGCTGCTGACGGCCTTCCTGCTGCCGCTGTGCATCATCGCCAGCTGGAAGACGATCGAGAAGCGCGTCCTCGAGTACATGATCGCCTTCCTGGTCCTCGAGACCCTGGTCATCGGGGTGTTCTGCGCGCTGGACCTGATCGTCTTCTACCTGTTCTTCGAAGCGGGCCTGGTGCCGATGTTCCTGATCATCGGCATCTGGGGCGGCAAGAACCGGGTCTACGCGGCGTTCAAGTTCTTCCTCTACACGCTGCTGGGTTCGGTCCTGATGCTGGCGGCGATCCTCGCCATGATCGGCATTTCGGGCACCAGCTCGATCCCTGAACTGATGACTTACCGCTTCGACCCGGCCATCCAGACCTGGCTGTGGCTGGCCTTCTTCGCCAGCTTCGCGGTCAAGATGCCGATGTGGCCGGTGCACACCTGGCTGCCTGACGCCCACGTCGAGGCGCCCACGGCGGGCTCCGTGATCCTCGCCGGCATCCTGCTGAAGATGGGCGGTTACGGCTTCATGCGCTTCAGCCTGCCGATGTTCCCCAGCGCCAGCGAGCTGTTCACCCCGCTGGTGTTCGGCCTGTCGGTGATCGCCATCATATATACCTCGCTGGTCGCCTTCCGGCAGACCGACATCAAGAAGCTGATCGCCTATTCGTCGGTCGCCCACATGGGCTTCGTGACCATGGGCATCTTCAGCGGCAACGTGCAGGGCGAGCAGGGGGCCATCTTCCAGATGCTCAGCCACGGGGTCATCTCCGGTGCGCTGTTCCTCTGTGTCGGCGTGGTCTACGACCGCATGCACACTCGCGAGATCGCGTTCTACGGCGGCCTTGTGAACCGCATGCCGATCTATGCCGCGGTATTCATGCTGTTCACCATGGGCAACGTCGGCCTGCCGGGCACCAGCGGCTTCGTCGGCGAGATCCTGACCATGGCCGGGGCCTACGGCGCCTCGACCTGGACGGCGCTGTTCGCGGCCACGGGCGTAATCCTGTCGGCCGTCTACGCCCTGAGCCTCTATCGGCGGGTGGTGTTCGGCGAGATCACCAATCCGGCCCTGGCCCAGATCAGCGACCTGACCTGGCGCGAGCTGGTGGTGTTCGCGCCGCTGATCCTGTCGACCCTGTACCTGGGCGTGCAGCCCGACGTCGTCTTCAACATCACCGGGCCGTCGGTTGACGCCCTGGTCGGCGCCTGGCGCGCCGCGATCGCCGGGTGAGCCGCCGATGACCCTCGCCGATCTGAACCTCGTCCGGCCTGAACTGATCCTCGCGGTCGGCGGCTTGCTGCTGCTGATGGTCGGGGCCTTCCGCGGCAAGGGCGGACCGGTGTTCGACCTGGCGGCCATGCTGGTGCTGGCGGCCGCCGGCGTCGCGGCCGTGACCGGCGAGCCGGGCC
>DAORNX010000183.1:0-5203 GCA_035441225.1 Caulobacter sp. | reverse complement strand
GCCCAGGTCTCGGCCGCCGAGGCCGGGCTGTCGGAAATCCGCACCCGGCTGGGCCAGGCCGTGGTCCGGGCGCCGGTCTCGGGCCTGGTCGCCTCGCGCAAGGTGGTGCAGGGCCAGATCGTCTCGCCCGGGACCGAGCTGTTCCGGATCGTCCGCGACGGCCGGCTTGAACTCAACGCCGAGGTGCCGGAGACCCAGCTGGCCCAGGTCCGCGCCGGCATGCCGGCCACCGTCAGCTCCGACCAGCTCGGCCAGGTCCCGGGAAGGGTGCGCATCGTGACGCCCCAGGTCGACAGCCGCAGCCGCGTGGGCGTCGCCCGCATCGCGCTGTCCGCCGCCGGCGGCTTCCGGCCCGGGATGTTCGCCAAGGGCGAGATCAACGTCGGCGAACAGCCGGCGGTGACGGCGCCCTCGATCGCGGTCGTCTACCGCGACAACAAGCCGGGCGTCTTCGTGGTCGACGCCCAGTCGGCGGTCCGGTTCCGACCCATCGTGGTCGGGGCCAGGACGAAGGACAGCGTCGAGGCAGCCTCCGGCCTGGCCGCGGGCGAGAAGATCGTCGTGCAGGGCGCGGGTTTCCTCGCCGACGGCGACCGCGTCCGCGTCGTCAGCAAGTAGGCGCGGGCCATGCGCAACATCTCCTCCTGGTCGATCCGGAATCCGATCCCGGTCATCATGCTGTTCATCATGCTGACCCTGGCCGGCCTGATCGGCTTCAACGCCATGCGGATCAACAACAACCCCGACGTCGACTTCCCGTTGATCCAGGTCGTCGCCGCCCGCCCCGGCGCCGCCCCCAGCGAGATGGAGACCCAGGTCACGCGGCTGATCGAGGACTCGATTTCCGGCCTCAGCGGGGTGCGGCACACGCGGTCGACGGTCACGGACGGCGTGTCCGTGACGATGATCGAGTTCGAGCTCTCGACCGACACCGAGAAGGCCACCAACGACGTCCGCAACGCCATGGGCATCCTGCGCGCCGACCTGCCGCAGGACATGCAGGAGCCGACCGTCAAGCTGTGGGACATCACCGGCGATCCGCTGATCACCTACGTCGTCCGCTCCGGCTCGATGAGCCCCGAACAGCTGTCGTGGTTCGTCGACAACACCGTCAGCCGACGGCTGCTGGCCGTGTCCGGCGTGGGTCAGGTCAACCGTCTGGGCGGCGTCGAGCGCGAGATCCGCATCGACCTCGATCCCGACCGTCTTGCCTCGTTCGGCGTCACGGCGGCGCAGGTCAGCCAGGCGCTGGTCAATGTGAACAACGACCTCCCCGGCGGTCGCGTGACCGTCGGCGGCGCCGAGCGCTCGATCCGCACCCTGGGCGCCGCCGGGTCGGTGCAGGAGCTGGCCGACACCCGCGTGCCCGTCTCCGGCGGCAGCGTCCGACTGGGCGACCTCGGCCGGGTCGAGGACAACTGGACCGAGCCCCGGTCGCGCGCACGCTACGATGGCCAGGAGGTGGTGACCTTCAACTTCCTGCGCTCGCGCGACGCCAGCGAGGTGAAGACCGCCGAGCGGGTCCGCAAGGAGATCGCGGCGATCGACGCGGCCCACCCCGAGCTGACCATCGAGCAGATCAACGCCAACGTGGAGTTCGCCGAGGAAAGCTACATCGCCTCGCTCGAAGCGGTGGGCCTGGGCGCGCTGCTGGCGGTCATCGTGGTGTGGCTGTTCCTGCGTGACTGGCGCGCGACCCTGATCGCGGCGGTGGCCATGCCGCTGTCGCTGATCCCGACGTTCGCGGTGCTCGAGCCCCTGGGCCAGTCGCTCAACATGATCACGCTGCTGGCGCTGTCGCTGACCATCGGCATCCTGGTCGACGACGCCATCGTGGAGATCGAGAACATCGTCCGCCACATGCGTGGCGGCAAGGCTCCGTACCCGGCGGCCATGGAGGCGGCCGACGAGATCGGCCTGGCCGTCGTGGCCACCACCCTGACCATCGTCGCGGTGTTCGCGCCGGTCGGCTTCATGCCGGGCGTCATCGGCCAGTTCTTCAAGGCCTTTGCCCTGGCGGCCTGCGTCTCGGTGCTGTTCTCGCTGGTGGTCGCCCGGATGCTGACGCCGCTGATGGGCGCCTATCTGCTCAAGCACAAGCCGCACGAGGATGCCGATCCGCCGTGGATGAGCTGGTATCTGGGGCGACTGAAGTGGGCGCTGGCCAACCGCTGGAAGGTCGTCGCCATGGGCGGCGTGGTGTTCGTGGCCACCGGCGCGCTGACGCCGCTGGTGCCGGTGGAGGTGCAGCCGTCGGTCGACTTCGGCCGCGCCGCCTTCTCGGTCGAGTTGCCGCCGGGTTCGACCCTGGACCAGACCGATGACGTCGTCGCCCGCGTGACCCGCGAGCTCCGCAGGCAGCCGGAGGTGACCCACGTCTACGCCCAGGTGGGGGGAGGCAACGTCAACGCCGCCACCGTGACCGCTGAACTGGTGGACAAGGGCCGGCGCGACGTCACCCAGCAGGAATTCACGCGCAAGATGGTCGACGCCTTCAAGATCGTGCCGGGCGCGCGGATCGGGGTGCCGACCCAGCTCGGCGGCGGTCCGACCGACGGCAGCGTCTATTCCTACGCCATCCAGAGCGACGACGGCGAGACGCTGTCCGCCGCGGCCCGCAGGATCGAACGCGAGATGCGCTCGGTTCCCGGACTGGCCAACGTGATCAACACGGCCGCGATCGCGCGGCCCGAGATCCTGGTCACGCCGCGAGCCGACGAGGCCGCTCGCCTGGGCGTCTCGGCCGGCGCGCTGTCGCAGGCGATCCGCGTGGCCACCATCGGCGATGTCGACCAGCTTCTGCCCAAGTACAATCTCGGCGACCGCCAGGTGCCGATCCGGTTGATGCTGAGCGAAAACGCGCGCGGAGACATCACGGTGCTCGAGAACCTGCGGGTGCCGACCGCCAGCGGCGGTTCGGTCCCGCTGAACGCGGTCGCCGACGTGACCTACAACGCCGGCCCCTCGCAGGTCGACCGCCTCGACCGGTCGCGGGTCGCGACCATCACCGCCGAACTCAACGGCATCACGAGCGGCCAGGCCGCGCTGGCCGTCAACGCGCTGCCCTCGGTCAAGAACCTGCCGGAAGGCGTCAAGCAGGGCATGACGGGCGACATCGAGTTCATCAGCGAGATGATCATCGGCTTCGCCGGCGCCTTCATCACCGGCCTGGTGCTGATGTACGCCGTGCTGGCCCTGCTGTTCAAAAGCTTCACCCATCCGATCACCATCATGGCCGCCTTGCCGCTGGCCATCGGCGGGGCGTTCGTCGGGCTGCTGGTCATGGGCAGCAGCTTCTCGATCTCGACGCTGATCGGCATCCTGATGCTGATGGGCATTGCGGCGAAGAACTCGATCCTGCTGGTGGAGTACGCCCTCGAGGCGATCAAGAACGGCATGGGCCGCTACGAGGCCCTGATGGACGCCGCCCACAAGCGGGCCCGGCCGATCCTGATGACCACCGTGGCGATGGGCGCGGGCATGGCGCCCACGGCCCTCGGCTGGGGGGCCGACGTGGAGTTCCGTCAGCCGATGGCCGTGGCCGTCGTCGGCGGCCTGATCACCTCGACCCTGCTGTCGCTGCTCTACATCCCGGCGATCTTCACGATCATCGACGACATGCGGGGCTGGGGCCATCGCCGGCTGGACCGGATGTTCGCCAGCCAGAAGGTGCTCAAACCGACGACGCAAGCGCGGGCGCGGCCGGCGACGCCGGAGCAACAGGGTTAACCTCGCGATAACCTTCGCGCCGCAAACCGGTCGTATTGGAGTGGGAGTCTGACCCCGTTTCCAGCCGACTCGGAGCGACCGCAATGGACCGCCGCACCCTCATCCTCTCCGGCCTCGCCGCGGGCGTCAGCGGCGCCGCCTCGGCCGCCCTGGCGCAGACCACCGATCCGGCCGACGGTCCGCGGACCTACACCGCCGAGGAGATCATCAACGCCACCTCGGACTTCCTCGGTGTGACGGCCGAGGCCGCCGGCGCGGCGATCGAGCGGATCTTCAAGCAGAACGGCCGTCCGACGGCCTACATCGCCGGCGAGGAAGGCTCGGCCGCCATCACCCTGGGCGCCCGCTACGGCCGCGGGCTGCTGTACATGAAGGAGCAGCCGACGCAGGAGGTCTACTGGCAGGGCCCGTCGATCGGCTTCGACGTCGGCGGCAACGCCAGCCGGGTCTTCACCCTCTGCTACAACCTGCATTACCCGGACATGATCTACCGCCGGTTCCCGGGGGTCGAGGGCTCGGCCTACATGGTCGCGGGTCTCGGCGTGAACTACCAGCGGGCCGACGGCATCACCCTGGCCCCGATCCGCGCCGGCGTCGGCCTGCGCCTCGGCGCGAACGTCGGCTACCTGGCCTACAGCCGCAAGCGCAACATCCTGCCGTTCTGACCTCAGTGCTTGTCGGTCAGGCTGGCCAGCCAGTCCATCAGGGCCAGCAGCACGCCGGAGACCACGAAGGTCAGGTGGATGACCACCAGCCACATCATCCGGGTCGCGTCGATCGACCCGGCGCCTTCGCTGGCCTCGAGAAAGGCCTTCAGCAGCGCGATGGCCGAGATAGCCACGATCGAGGCCACCAGCTTCATCTTCAGGCCGGAAAAGTCGACCGTGCCCATCCATGACGGGCGGTCCTCCGTCTCGCCGATGTCGAGCTTGGAGACGAAGTTCTCGTAGCCCGAGAAGATCACGATCAGCACCAGGTTGCCGGCCAGCGACAGGTCGATCAGCGACAGGGCCAGCAGGATGGCGTCCTCGGCGTGGGCCGACCCGGACAGGATCGGCGGCACGGCGTGGATCAGCTCCTGGGCGAAGATCACGATCAACGCCAGCAGGGCGATGACCAGCCCGACATACATCGGCGCCATCAGCCAGCGCGAGGCGAACAGGCCGCGCTCCAGAAACCGTTCGACGGCAGGCTTGGTCATGCGAATCCCTCTTTGGAGACAGGTTATCCTGTCCCTTGGGTCAGGATAACCTGTCCCTGTTCCGGGGGCTGGCCGCGCCAGCCGAACGTCAGCCGTTTCACCGCCGGGCAGGCCTCCAGCCGCCGCGCCAGCGCCTCGGCCCTGTGATCGCCATGATCGTCGACCTCGAGCACGATCGACAGCCCGCCCTCGGCCGGTTCCGCCTCCAGCCGCCGCATCCGCGCCTGAAGCAGGGTGACCACGTTGAGCACCCGCACCAGAGCGTCGGGCTCG
>DAORNX010000182.1:0-5204 GCA_035441225.1 Caulobacter sp. | reverse complement strand
GGTCTCGCCGGTGTTCGCCAGCCGCAGTCCGTCAGCCGGTCGCCCCATGGGGGTGGAGGCCTTCGCCGCCCTGGTGCGCGCCGCGCCGCTCCCCGTCTACGCCCTGGGTGGCGTCAATGCGCGAACGGCCGCCCGGCTGACGGAGTCGGGGGCGCAAGGACTGGCCATGGTGGAAGGTCTGGCCGGCGCCTAGAACTTGAAGGCTGTCTCAAGGCGCACGCGGGGCACCTCTTCGCCGGCGCCGGGCTTGCGCTCCGGCGTCACCTGGGACCCGACGCCAACCGCGCCGCCGACCCGCAACTGCGGCGTGACCCGGAAGAAGGCTCCGGCCTCGAGGTCGCGGGCCTGGGCGTCGGCGCCCATGCGCGGCGAGATGTCGAGCATCAGGCCCCACCGGCCCTTCTTGGCGTCCCACACCAGCGTGCGGCGACCCGTCTGGGGCCCGAACTGGGCGTCCCTCAGATTGAAATCGCCGCGGACAACGAAGGCGTCGGGCGCTGGTTGCACCCGCGGCCGGGCCGGAGCACTCTGCGCAAGCGCCGTCGTCGCCGCCCCTGTCAGGGCCAGCGCCGCCATCACCGCGATGCTCCGAACCTTCGCCATTCCGCCGTTCCGGCTCCCCCAGCCGATCTGTCCAATCCAGCTTCAGTATTGAAGATGGGTGGACCTTGATCGCGATTAAAGGCCCTCTTGCGGTGGGGTCAACAGACCCTGGGGTGAGTCCTGGGCCGACTCCGCCGATTCCTGCCTCGCCTGTGGCGCGAGAGACACGCGATTCCCGTTTGGCGGCGACGAGGCCATGTTGTAGACGCACTTCATGGGCACGGGGGTGAACGCCGATACGCTTTCCAGGAGGAAGCGACGGCCGGAACGAGTGGAGCGAGAGAATATGGCGTTTGCGCGCAGGCCGTGGATGCGGACCGTCTCCGTCGGGGTTCTGGCCCTGGGTCTCGTGGGCGTGTCCGCCTGCGGCTCGACGGGCGGCGCCCGGACTTTCCAGACCCAGGAAGAAGAAGGTTTCCATCCTTTCGGACTCGGCCGCGGCGGTCCTCCCAAGGGCGGCGCCGGCGCGCCGGCCCAGCTGGGCGTCAACGGCTACCTGTGGCGGGCCACGCTGGACACCCTGTCGTTCATGCCGCTGGCCTCGGCGGACCCGTACGGCGGCGTCGTGATCACCGACTGGTACGTCAATCCGGAAAAGCCCGACGAACGCTTCAAGGCGACCGTCTACATTCTCGACACGAGACTTAGGGCCGACGGCCTGAATGTCACGGTGTTCAAGCAGATCGGCGACGGCGCGGGCGGCTGGACCGATGCGCCGACCTCGGCGCAGACCGAGACCGACATCGAGAACGCCATCCTCACCCGGGCGCGCCAGCTGCGCCTGGCCAACATCTCCGGCTGATCCCGGACATCGCACCCTCGCCGAATGGCCAGATACAATCCGAAGGACATTGAGCCCAAGTGGCGCGCCGCCTGGGCGGACGCGGATGTTTTCCGTGTCCCGAACGACGATCCGCGCCCGAAGTACTACATGCTGGAGATGTTCCCCTATCCTTCGGGAAACATCCACATGGGCCATGTGCGCAACTACGCCATGGGCGATGTCGTGGCCCGATTCCGCAGGGCCCAGGGTTATGCGGTGCTGCACCCGATGGGCTGGGACGCCTTCGGCATGCCGGCCGAGAACGCGGCGATGGAGCGCGGCATCCACCCCAAGGGCTGGACCTACGACAACATCGCCTCGATGCGCGAGCAGCTGAAGCAGCTGGGTCTGTCGGTCGACTGGAGCCGCGAGTTCGCCACCTGCGACCCGGAATACTATGGCAAGCAGCAGGCCTGGTTCCTGAAGCTGCTGGCGCGCGGCCTGGTCTACCGCAAGGAGGCCACGGTCAACTGGGACCCGGTGGACATGACCGTGCTGGCCAACGAGCAGGTCATCGAGGGCCGCGGCTGGCGTTCGGGCGCGGTGGTCGAGAAGAAGAAGCTCACCCAGTGGTTCCTGCGGATCACGGACTACGCCGATGACCTGATCGAGGGTCTGGCGACCCTCGACCGCTGGCCGGAAAAGGTCCGGACCATGCAGGAAAACTGGATCGGTCGGTCGACCGGTCTGCGCATGACCTTCGACTTCGCCGGCGCCACGCCGGCTGGCCTGGCGGACGGGCTGGAAGTCTACACGACCCGCCCCGACACCCTGTTCGGGGCAAGCTTTCTGGGCATCGCCCCCGACCATCCGCTTGCCGAATCCCTGTCCGCCGGCGACCCCAGAGTGGCCGCGTTCATCGCCGAATGCCGCCGCGGCGGGACCTCCGAGGCGGAGATCGAGAGCGCAGAAAAGCTGGGCTTCGACACGGGCCTGAGGGTGGTCCATCCGTTCATCGCCGGCGAGACCCTGCCGGTGTGGATCGCCAACTTCATCCTGATGGACTACGGCACGGGCGCCATCTTCGGCTGCCCGGCCCACGACCAGCGGGACCTGGATTTCGCCCGCAAGTATGGCCTGCCGGTCAAGCCGGTGGTGCTGCCCGGCGACGCCCATCCGGCCACCTTCATGGTCGGGTCGGAGGCCTACACCGGCCCCGGAAAGATCTTCAATTCCGGGTTTCTCGACGGCCTGACCATCGAACAGGCCAAGGCCGAGGCGGTGTCCCGCATCGAGGCCATGGGCAAGGGCAAGGGCGCGACGGTTTACCGTCTGCGCGACTGGGGCGTCTCGCGCCAGCGCTACTGGGGCTGTCCGATCCCGGTGATCCACTGCAAGGCTTGTGGCGTGGTCCCCGCGCCGGCCGATCAGTTGCCGATCGAGTTGCCGGATGACGTGACCTTCGACAAGCCGGGCAATCCGCTGCTGCGGCACCCGACCTGGCGCTTCACCCGCTGTCCGACCTGCGGGGGCGCCGCCGAGCGTGAAACCGACACGCTCGACACCTTCGTGGATTCGAGCTGGTACTTCGCCCGCTTCACCAGCCCGCACGCCAGCGACCCGATCGACAAGGCTGCGGCGGACCGTTGGCTGCCCGTGGACCAGTACATCGGCGGCATCGAGCACGCCGTCCTGCACCTGCTGTACGCCCGGTTCGTCACCCGCGCCCTGAAGGACGAGGGGCTGGTTTCGGTCGCCGAGCCGTTCGCGGGCCTGTTCACCCAGGGCATGCTGACCCACGAAACCTATGCGCGACAGAGCGGCGAATGGGTCGACCCCTCGCAGGTGGTGCTGGAGACGGCGGGCGCGGCGCGCCGGGCCCGGCACGCCGCAACCGGGGAAACCCTGCTGATCGGCGACATCGAGAAGATGTCGAAGTCGAAGAAAAACGTCGTGGCGCCGGAGGAGATCTCCGCCCAGTACGGCATCGACGCCTCTCGGCTGTTCATCCTGTCCGACAGCCCGCCCGATCGCGACGTGCAATGGACCACCGGCGGCGTCGAGGGCGCCAGCCGCTTCGTCCAGCGGGTCTGGTCGGAGTTCGACAGCGAGGCCGGCGGCGGCGACGCGCCGGTCGACCCGGTGCGCTCCGAGGAGCTGCGCCGTGCGACGCACAAGATCATCAAGGCGGTCACAGAATCGATCGACCAGTTCAAGTTCAACAGCGGCATCGCCCGGCTGTATGAATTCCTGAACCTTCTCAAGGGCTTTCCCGCCGCCGACAGCAGCGTAGCGGCGGCCAGGGCCGAAGCGCTCTCGGCGCTGGCCCGGCTCATCGCACCCTACACCCCGCACCTGGCCGAGGAATGCTGGCTGCGGATGGGCGGCGAGGGGATGATCGTCGACGCCCCCTGGCCCGAGTACGATCCAGCCCTGACCGTCGATTCCGAACTGCTGCTGCCGGTCCAGGTCAATGGCAAGCGCCGCGGCGAGATCCGCGTGGCGGCTGACGCGAACGAGGCGCAGGTGCGCGACAAGGCTCTGGCGGACGAGGCCGTGTCGGTCCACCTTGCGGGCCTGACCGTGCGAAAGGTGATCGTGGTGCCCGGCCGTATCGTCAACATCGTGGCGGGATAGGGCGATGCAGGCCCGCCTCGTCGCCATCGCCCTGCTGTTGCTCTCGCCCGGCCTCGCCGGTTGCGGCTTCACGCCGCTCTACGCCGCGCCCGGCGTTTCGTCTGGCCTGTCGTCGATCGAGAGCGTGGCGCCTGATGGCCGGACGGGTTTCCTGCTGCGCCAGGCCCTCGACGACGTGCTGGCGCGCGACCCGTCCAGGCCGCCGACCTGGCGGTTGACCATGGACCTGAAGGAAGTCCGCACCCCCCGCGGGCGGCGGGTCGACTCCACGGCCAGTCGCTACGAGCTTGTGCTGATCGCCGACTGGAAGCTGGTCAGCGTCGCCACCGGCGCGGTGGTCCTGGAGGGCGATACCCGCACCGAGGCGACCTTCGACCGGGCGGACCAGCCCTATTCGGCCATCGTCGCCAACCAGGACGCCCAGAGCCGCGCCGCCTCGGAGCTGGCCCGCAAGATCCAGCTGCAGCTGGCGGACTGGATCGCCCGAACCGGCGGCCGGTAGGCCCGCGGCCCGTGCGGCAGGTCCGCCCCCAGCTCCGCCAGAAGGCGTGACATGGCCATCCTCTCGAAACGGCCCGATGTCGAACGCTTCCTGAAGTCGCCGGACAAGGCCTTCCGCGCCGCCGTCATCTATGGCCGCGACCGCGGCGGGGTGCGAGAGCGGGCCGACCGGCTGGCCCGGGCGGTCACCGCCCATCCGGACGATCCGTTCGATGTCGCCCTGCTGACCGAGGACGATGTCGACGAGGGGCGGCTGGCCAACGAGCTCAGCGCCATCTCGATGATGGGTGGCCGGCGGCTGGTCCGGGTGCGCTTCTCGACGGAGAAGATCGGACCGGACCGTATGGTCGCGGAAGCCCTGGCGGGTCATGTCGAGGGTCGCTTCAATCCCGACGCCTTCTTCCTCGTCGAGGCCGGCGCGATCGACCGCAGCTCGCCGCTGCGCAAGGCGGCCGAGAAGGCCGCGGCCTGCGCCACCATCCCCTGTTACGAGGACGAGCCCGGCGATGTGGCCCGGCTGGTCCGCGAGGCCCTGGCGGCGGACCGGGTCGGCCTCGACGCCGGCGCCCTGGAGATGTTCGTCGCCCGCATGCCCCGCGAACGCGGCGTAGCCCGGCAGGAGATCGAGCGCCTGGCCCGCCTGTTCGTCGAACGGTTCGACGTCACCGGCATCCGGCTCACCGGCGGCGAGCCCACGGTG
>DAORNX010000181.1:4995-5209 GCA_035441225.1 Caulobacter sp. | reverse complement strand
CATCGGCCGCTCGGTGGGGGGCCTGGCCTGGACCCGCACCACCAGCGGCCGGGCGTCGGGCACGGCAGTGACGCCCGGCGTGCGCAGGGCCCTGGCCACATCCGACAGCCGGTAGATCTCGGGCGGCGGCGGCGGCAGGCTGAAGATCACCGCCGTCGACACCGCGTGGGCCGCGATCTGGCTGACGATGATCAGCGCCAGGACCTGGACGAAC
>DAORNX010000181.1:0-4825 GCA_035441225.1 Caulobacter sp. | reverse complement strand
GGGCCGCGGGCCAGGTCCAGCAGCTGGTCGCGCGTCAGCACCCGCTGCGGCCGTTCGACGAAGGCGCGCAGCAGCGAGAATTCCCCGCTCGACAGGTTGACGATCACGCCCTGCGGCGACCGCAGCTCGCGACGCACCAGGTCCAGCCGCCATCCGGCGAACTCGCAGGTGGCGCCGACCGGCCCGTCGCTCTGGCGCGGCTCCTGCCGGCGGCGCAGGACCGCCCGCACCCGGGCCAGCAGTTCGCGCGGGTTGCAGGGCTTGGGCAGGTAATCGTCGGCCCCCAGTTCGAGGCCGACGATGCGGTCGGTCTCCTCGCCCATGGCCGACAGCATGACGATGCCCGGTCCGCCCGCCGCACCAGACAGGCGGCGGCAGATCGACAGGCCGTCCTCGCCCGGCATCATCACGTCCAGCACGACCAGGTCGGCGGGCTCCCGCTGCAGGGCCAGCTCCATCGACCTGGCGTCGGACGCCTGGTCGACGCGGTAGCCATGGCGGGTCAGGAAGTCGGCGATCACGTCCCGTATGCCCGGGTCGTCGTCGACGATCAGGATGCGGGCGCCGGGCTCCTCGACGACGCTGTGGGCTGTCTTGTCCATCACGAGCTCCATGCCCCGCGCTATGACGGACAGACATGGCAGCCGGATTTCAGCCCTGCAATATCAGGGGCGACGACGACCGCCGGGACTCTGTGGCGGCCTGTAGACCAACGGGCCGACCTGGGCGCAGCGGATGTAGTACCAGTCGCCGAACAGCGCGCTTTTCTTGACCGTCAGCAGCTCTGCATTGCGGGTCAGGGTCATTACCACGTTGGGCGTCGGCCCCTCCGCCCCCCAGAAGCTCTCGATCCGCAGGCCGTCCGTCTCCTTCACCACCCGCGTTGCCTGGAAGACCGTGATGGTCGGGTCCGGAGCCCCGGCGACGCTGTCGAACCGCACCAGCTGTGTGCCGCTCCGCCGGAATGACATCGTGGGCGTGTCGCAGCCCTGGTTTCGGGCTCGGGTGACGACTTCAGGCCGGATCTTGGCCAGGGATTGATTCGGACCGAGCCAGACCCATTGGGTGCCGGCCAGCAGATCGGTGACGGACGGCTCCGCCGCCGTAGTCGCCGTGGCCGTTACCAGGCCGGAAACGGCAACCGCCAACGCCATCCCTCTCATCACCATGCCTCCCATGTGTGAGCCCGGGGGGAAGGACAGCATACGCGGTGAACGGGCGTATACCCCAAAATGGGGGCTGGATCGCCGTGCCGCGGCTCAGCTGTAGCGCTTGGGCACGCCGTCCATCTCCGGCAGGCTGCCGGCCTCGACGCCCAGCGCGATGTCCGAGACGAACGGGTTGGCCTTGCGCTCGAAGCCGAAGGTGCTCATCGGGCCGTGGCCGGGCACGAAGGCGACGTCGTCGCCCAGCGGCCAGAGCTTGAGGGTGATCGAGTCGATCAGCTGCTGGTGATTGCCGCGGGGAAAGTCGGTCCGGCCGATCGAGCCCTTGAACAGCACGTCGCCGACCTGGGCGAAGCGCGCCTCGCGGTTGAAGAACACGACGTGACCGGGGGTGTGGCCCGGGCAGTGGATGACCTCGAACGTGGCCTCGCCCAGTTGCACGGTGTCGCCGTCGGCCAGCCAGCGGTCGGGGGTGAAGCTCTTCGCGTCGGGGATGCCGTAGCGCGCGGCGCTCTCGGGAATCTGGTCGATCCAGAACTGGTCGTCGCGGTGAGGTCCCTCGATCGGCGCGCCGGTGGCGGCGGCCAGCTCGGCCGTGCCGCCGGCGTGGTCGAGGTGGCCGTGAGTGATCCAGATCTTCTCGACGGTCAGACCCTGCTGGGCGATTGCGGCCAGCAGCCGCGGGATCTCGCCGCCCGGATCGATGACGGCGGCCTTCTTCGTCTTCTCGCACCAGACCACCGTGCAGTTCTGCTGCAACGGCGTGACGGGGGCGATGAAGGCCTTGATCGGGGAAGAGGACACGAAAGCTCCTGCGACGGCGGACGGTCACATGATCGGTGTTCAGGCGTCCGGAATAAAGGGGCGGGTACGAAAAAGGCCCGGGATCGCTCCCGGGCCTTTCCGATTTTTCCCCGGGGACATGTACCGCCTTCGGTACGTGTCCCCTGCCGCTTCAAGCTGACGGGGGCACGCACTGAAGTGCATGTCCCCTCTGGATCAGGCGTGGTCGTCGCCGACGCCGTGAACCTGGGCCTGCATCGGACCGGGTCCAGCGCTGTCCTCATGCTGCGGGAGACCCTTGGCGAGCCGCGAGTTCCAGAAGCCGTAGAAGATGTAGATCAGCGCGCCCAGGCCGAGATAGCCGCCCAGCAGGGTGGCGGGGATCATATCCCCGGCCATGGCCTTGGCGTAGATGTCGAGCATCAACGGCGCGATCATCACCAGGGCGAAGAAGATGCCCAGCAGCGGCGTGATGACGCCGAACGGCGCGGTGAACGGCCGCACCAGGTCGGGCCGCGACCGGCGCAGGTGCATGACGCTGACGCAGACGATCAGGAAGGCCGTGGCGGTGCCAAGGCTGACAAGGTCGCCGAGGATCTCGATCGGCAGGGCCGCGGCGGCGACGGCGATCAGCATGCCCAGGATGATGGTGCCGATCCAGGGCGTGCGGAACTTCGTGTGCAGCGTCGAGAACACCCGCGGCAGCAGACCGTCCTTGGCCATGGCGTAGAACACCCGGCTCTGGCCGTAGGTCAGGATCAGCATCACCGAGGTCAGGCCGGCGACGGCGCCGACCTTGATCAGGATGGAGAACCAGCCCACGCCCATGCGGTCGACGGCCAGGGCGATCGGGGCGGCGACGCCCAGTTCGCGGAACGGCACGACGCCGGTCAGTACGGCGGCGACCATCATGTAGATCAGGGTGCAGACCAGCAGCGAACCGAGGATGCCGACCGGAATGTCCTTCTGCGGGTTCTTGGCCTCGGCCGCGGCGGTCGAGACGGCCTCGAATCCGACGTAGGCGAAGAAGATCACCGAGGCGGCGCGGAAGATGCCGGGGAGGCCGTATTTGAAGCCGCCCTCGTTCTCCGGAATGAACGGCACCCAGTTCTCGAAGTTGATGAAGCCGATGCCCATCAGGATGAAGGCCAGCAGCACGCCGACCTTGATCGCCACGATGATGTTGTTGACGGTCGCCGATTCCGAGACGCCCAGCACCAGCAGACCGGTCACCGCCAGGATGCCGAGCGCGCCCAGCAGGTTGGCGCCGCCGCTCTGGATGAACGTCATGCCGCCTTCGATCGGCACGGCCTGGATGAACGAGGTCGTCAGCATCGGCGGGATTTCCATGCCGAAGTTGTGCAGCAGGCTGACCACGTTGCCGGACCAGCCGGCCGCGACGGTCGACGCCGCCACCCCGTATTCCAGCACCAGCAGCCAGCCCATCACCCAGGCGAACACCTCACCCAGGGTCGTGTAGCTGTAGGTGTAGGCTGATCCGGCCACCGGCATGGTCGAGGCCAGCTCGGCGTAGCAGAGGCCGGCGAAGATACAGGCGAAGAAGGCGACGATGAACGACAGCATGACCGCCGGGCCGGCGAAGTTGGCCGCGGCGTTGCCGGTCATCACATAGATGCCCGCGCCGATGATGCAGCCGATGCCCAGCAGCACGAGGTTCCACGCCCCGAGGGTGCGCTTCAGCTGGTGGGTGTTGGACTCGTGCTGGACCTGCTCGATGGACTTCTTGAGAAACAGTCGGTTCCCGCGTGGCGCGGCATCTGCGGACATATCGTCTCGCTCCCCCAATGGCCGACGACCCCCGTCGGCGCGGCTAACAGGTCGGGGACGTTAGCAGCAAAGCCGTCTCGCGCAACGGCTTACGGTGACGAGGCCCTCCTGACGCACTAGGACTGCGCCCCGATGCTGCCGATTGAGGAAATCCTGCCCCGCCTGGGCGAGGCGCTGGCCGATGGGTCGTGCGCCGTGCTGGTGGCCCCGCCGGGCGCCGGCAAGACCACGCGCGTCCCCTTGTTCCTCAAGGATCAGCCGTGGTCGGCGGGCGGCAAGCTGATCGTGCTGGAGCCTCGCCGGCTGGCGGCTCGGGCGGCTGCGGCCCGCATGGCGTCGAGCCTTGGCGAAGCGGTCGGGGAGACCATTGGCTTCCGGGTGCGGCTGCAGTCGAAGGTTTCGGCCCGGACGCGCATCGAGGTGGTCACCGAGGGTGTCTTCACCCGCATGATCCAGGACGATCCGGGCCTCGACGGCGTCGCGGCTGTGTTGTTCGACGAGTTCCACGAACGCAGCCTCGACGCCGACCTCGGCCTGGCCCTGGCGCGCGATACGCAGCAGCTGCTGCGCGAGGACCTGCGCCTCCTGGTGATGTCGGCGACGCTCGACGGCGCCGCGGTGGCGCGGCTGCTGGGCGACGCGCCGGTGATCGAGAGCCAGGGTCGCGCCTTTCCCGTCGAGACCCGCCACGTCGGCCGTAACCCCGCGCTTCGGTTGGAGGAACAGGTCGGCCGGGCCGTCGAGCGCGCGCTCGCCGAGGAATCGGGCGGCATTCTCGTCTTCCTTCCAGGCCAGGGCGAGATTCTGCGCACGCGCGACTGGCTGGCCGAGCGAATGCGCCGGACCGATGTCGACCTGGCCCCGCTCTACGGCGCGATGGACCCCGCCGACCAGGATCGCGCCATCAGCGCCTCGCCGCCGGGTCGCCGCAAGGTGGTGCTGGCCACCTCGATCGCCGAGACCAGCCTGACCATCGAGGGCGTGCGGGTGGTCATCGACGCCGGCCTGTCCCGCGTGCCGCGCTATGATCCGGCCAGCGGCCTGACCCGGCTGGAGACTGTCCGCGTCTCCCGCGCCGCCGCCGACCA
>DAORNX010000180.1:0-5229 GCA_035441225.1 Caulobacter sp. | reverse complement strand
TGGCGGGCCCTGATCCCGCTGGCCGACACCTGGACGCCGCCGGCCTTCCCCCTGACGGGCGAGGACGTGGTCAACGCCGGCGTGCCGCGCGGGCCGATGGTCGGCCAGGTGCTGCGCGAGATCGAGGACTGGTGGATCGATCTCGACTTCATCGACGACAAGCTGGCGGCGGTGGAGCGACTCAAGGCCGTCGCCCAGGGCATGGCCTACTGAGCAACGCCCGCCGGGAGCGGCGCAATTCCGCGGTCAGGCCGCCTCGACCAGCACGTCGCTCAGCAGTTCATCCGCCAGGCGGCGCCACTCCCGGTCGGCCAGGCTGGGCCGGACGACCTCGCGCAGCAGGGCCTCGAAGATGTCCTGCTGGGCCGCCGCCCCCACCGCCCGCAGCAGTGAAAGCCGCTCGCGGTGGCGCGCCGCCGGGATGATCATCCGCAGCATGCCCGCGCCGACGTCAGGGGTCATGCTGAGCACGATGCGGGTCTTCAGCGCGATCAACTCGGCGTCGTCGAACGCGGCCTGGAGCAGCGGCAGCAGCACCTCTTCCTCGTGGGCCATCTGGGTCAGGTCCGAGGCGACGAAGCGGGAGAAGGCCAGGTAGAGGGCGCGGCCAGCCTTGCGCAGGCCGGCCGGAGCAGCGGTCTCCAGCGCGTCGATCCGGCCGTGCAGGTCCGGCAGGCCGGCGAGGTGGGCCCGATGCAGGACCTCGATCTCGGCCACGGCGCCGGGCGCGAACGGGGCGAGGGCGGTGTGGATCACCGTCTGTTCGTGGCGCAGGTGCTCGGCGCACAGGTCCAGATGGTCGCGCAGATGAGCCAGCAGGCCGCCCAGGGCCCGGCGGTCCTCGAGCTCCGCCGCGCCCAGCCGGATCAGCAGGTTGGCGTGCGCCATCCGCAGGCCCTTGTGGATCGGGCCATAGAGGTCGAAGGCGCCCCTCTGCGCCGGCTCGGAGATGTCGATCATCGCCCCCTCGCGCCTCAGGCCGCCCGCGCGCGGGCGCGGGTGGGGGCGGTGTCCGGCCGACGGCGGCCGCGACGGACAGGCGAGGTATATTCGTAGTATAGTTTCATTTCATTGCCGTTTCGTCATGTTCAGTCGTCGCCACGGGGCGAACCAAGACTGTCAGAAACGCCAATATGCGCCGCGATAACGGCGTTCAACATAAAGTCCCGTAATGTTCCGACGGCTCCGCGGAGCTCGGTCCTTCAGTCGCCTACGGCCACTTCACCGCCGGCGGCATCGAGCTGAGGATCGACTCGACGTTGCCGCCGGTCTTCAGGCCGAAGGTCGTGCCGCGGTCATAGAGCAGGTTGAACTCGACGTAGCGGCCGCGGCGGACCAGCTGTTCCTCACGCTCCTCCGCCGTCCAGGGCTCGGCCATGCGGCCGCGGACGATCTTCGGATAGATGTCGAGGAAGGCCTCGCCGACGTCGCGCGTGAAGGCGAAGTCGCGGTCCCAGTCGCCGCTGTCGTGGTGATCGTAGAAGATGCCGCCCGTGCCGCGCGGCTCATTGCGGTGCGGCAGGAAGAAATACTCGTCGCACCAGGCCTTGTATTTCGCGTGCCAGGCGGGGTCGTGGGCGTCGCAGGCGGCCTTCATGGCGGCGTGGAAGGCGACGGTGTCGGGGAAGGCCTGGTCGCGCTGGAAGGCCAGCAGGGGCGTCAGGTCGCCGCCGCCGCCGAACCAGCCCCTGGTCGTGCAGATGAAGCGGGTGTTCATGTGCACGGCCGGCACGCGCGGGCTGGCCATGTGGGCGATCAGGCTGACCCCTGTGGCGAAGAACCGCGGATCCTCCTTCGCGCCGGGCATGTTGGCGGCCATTTCCGGAGTGAAGGTCCCGAACACCATCGAGGTATGCACCCCGACCTTCTCGAACAGCCGGCCGTGCATCATCGACATCACGCCGCCGCCGCCGGCCTCGCGGACCCAGGGTTTGCGCACGAACCGCCCCGGAGCGCCGGGAAACAGGTCGGACGGGGCTTCGTCCTCGAGCGCCTCGAAGGCGTCGAGAATCCGGTCGCGAAGTGATTCGAACCATGCCCGGGCCCGGGCTTTGCGGTCGTCGAGAAGGGCTGCGTCGGTCATGAACCGGCTTTTACAGCCTCTCATCGGCGCGTCCATGCGGCCCGGATATCCATATTCCCGACATGGTCGGTTGAAAAAGGACGAGACGCGCACTAATCGGTCCTGCCACGGGGCATCACCGGGGCGGGGCTCAACCCATTATGGGTCCAGCCGCGCGCGACAGTGAGGATGTTCCGCGAGCATTTGCGAGCCGCGCCCTGTCGGCGCGACCTTTATGAAGGGTGATCTAAAGGTGGCCCACACCGCCCCTGACGCAACGACCGCGGTCGCCGGAGACGATCCCTCCAGGCGCGACTTCATCCATATCGCCGCGATCACCGCCGCCGCCGGCGGCGGCATCGCCGCGATCTGGCCATTCGTCGCCCAGATGAATCCCGCCGCCGACACCCTGGCCCTGGCCAGCGTCGAATACGATCTGACCAAGATCGAACCGGCCCAGCAGGTGACCATCAACTGGCGCGGCAAGCCGCTGTTCATCCGCAACCGGACGCCCGAGCAGATCGCCGCGGCGGTCAAGGACGACCATGCCGACCTGCGCGACCCGCAGACCGACGCCGAGCGCCACAAGGAGGGCAAGGCCCAGTGGCTGGTGCTGATCGGCTCCTGCACCCACCTCGGCTGCGTGCCGACGGTCGGCGGCGGGGACTGGGGCGGCTGGTTCTGCCCCTGCCACGGCTCGCACTACGACACCTCCGGTCGTATCCGCAAAGGCCCGGCGCCGAAGAACCTCGCGGTGCCCGAATACGCCTTCCTCTCCGACACCAAGGTCAAGATCGGCTGATTTAGATGAGCGGACATTCGACCTACCAACCGAACAACGGTTTCTCTCGCTGGCTTGACGCGCGCCTGCCCGTCGGCCGTCTGGTCTGGGACAGCTTCGTCGACTATCCGACGCCGCGGAACCTGAACTACTGGTGGACCTTCGGCGGCATCCTGTCGCTGTGCCTGGGCGTCCAGCTGATCACCGGCATCGTGCTGGCGATGCACTACACGCCCAGCGCCGCCGCCGCCTTCACCTCCGTCGAGCACATCATGCGCGACGTGAACTACGGCTGGCTGCTGCGCTACATGCACGCCAACGGCGCCTCGATGTTCTTCATCGCCGTCTACATCCACATGCTGCGCGGCGTGTACTACGGGTCGTACAAGGCCCCGCGCGAGGTGCTCTGGCTGCTCGGCTGCGTGATCTACCTGCTGATGATGGCCACCGCCTTCATGGGTTACGTCCTGCCCTGGGGACAGATGAGCTTCCACGGCGCGGTGGTGATCACCAACCTGCTGGGCGCCTTCCCGATGGTCGGCGACGCCATCACCACCCTGCTCTGGGGCGGCTTCGCCGTCGACGAGCCGACGCTGAAGCGCTTCTTCTCGCTGCACTACCTGCTGCCGTTCATGATCGCCGGCGTGGTCGTGCTGCACGTCTGGGCCCTGCACGTGGTCGGCCAGAACAACCCGACCGGCGTCGAGCCCAAGTCGAAGGCCGACACCCTGCCCTTCACGCCCTACGCGACGGTGAAGGACGGCTTCGCGATGAGCCTGTTCCTGATCCTCTTCGCGGTGTTCGTGTTCTACATGCCCAACGCCCTGGGCCACGCGGACAACTACATCCCGGCCAACCCGCTGGTGACCCCGTCTCACATCGTGCCCGAATGGTACTTCCTGCCGTTCTACGCGATCCTGCGGGCCATTCCGGACAAGCTGATGGGCGTGCTGGCGATGTTCGGCGCCATCGCCTGCATCTTCGCCCTGCCGTGGCTCGACACGTCCAAGGTCAAGTCGATGCGCTACCGGCCCCAGGCCAAGCTGTACTTCTTCATCTTCCTGGTGGCCTGCATCATCCTCGGCTTCTGCGGCGCCAAGCTGCCGGACGACCCGGTGATCCCCGGCCTGAAGACCTTCATGCTGGTCGATTCCGATCTCAACAGCTTCGTCTGGCTGTCGCGCATCTCGACGCTCTACTACTTCGCCTACTTCCTGGTGGTGATGCCGCTGCTGGGCCTGTTCGAGAAGCCGCTGCCGACGCCTGAAACCATCTCCTCGCCGGTTCTCGGCGGCGACAAGAAGGACTGAGCCCCGATGCTGCGCAAAGTCACACTGCTCGCGGCGGCGCTGCTCCTCGTCGGCGGACCGGCCCTCGCCTCCAGCACGGCTCACGAGCCCGAGCCGGTCGCCTTCAGCTTCGAGGGGCCGTTCGGCCAGTTCGACGCCGCCCAGCTCCAGCGGGGCTACAAGGTCTACCGCGAGGTCTGCGCGGCCTGCCACAGCATGAACCTGCTGTCGTTCCGCAATCTCGGCGACCGGGGCGGGCCGTTCTATGACCCGAAGTACCCGAACGCCAACGACAACCCGGTCGTAAAGGCCCTGGCGACGGACACCCAGATCGGCGATCTCGACAGCGAGACCGGCGACGCGATCCAGC
Organism: Caulobacter sp.; assembly: GCA_035441225.1. Taxonomy (GTDB): domain Bacteria; phylum Pseudomonadota; class Alphaproteobacteria; order Caulobacterales; family Caulobacteraceae; genus Caulobacter. Next base: position 727 of record DAORNX010000180.1, on the reverse strand, counting down.
GGCCCGGCGTGCCGGCCGACCGCTTCCCCGCGCCGTTCCCGAACGTGATCGCGGCCAAGGCCAGCAACGGCGGCCTCGCCCCGCCCGACCTGTCGCTGATGGCCAAGGCGCGCGAAGGGGGCCCGGAATACATCGCCAGCCTGCTGCAGGGCTTCGGTCCGCCGGAACACGGCGTGACCCTGGCTCCGGGGCAGCACTACAACAGGTATTTCCCCGGTGGGGTTATCGGCATGGCCCCGCCCCTGGCGCCGGACAAGGTGACGTTTGACGACGGCACGAAGTCGACGGTCCGGCAGCAGGCCGAGGACGTGGCCGCCTTCCTGATGTGGGCCGCCGAGCCGAAGATGGAGGAGCGCAAGCAGATGGGCTTCTCGGTGCTGATCTTCCTGGTCCTGTTCTCGGGCCTGCTCTACGCCAGCTACCGGCGGGTGTGGCGGAACGAGAGCCACTAGGCGCTCCACCGACCCAGTACGGATTGAAGGCCCGGGATCGCTCCCGGGCCTTCGTCATTTGGGGCGGAGCACCAGCCGGCCCCGGCCGATATCCAGACGCAGGCGCCAGCGTGACCACAGGTCCGTGCCCAGGGCCCCGGCCAGGGCGGGATCGACATCCGGCGCCAGGGCCGCCGTGGCCTCCTCGTAGAGCCGGCCGTCGAGGGACAGGGCCCGCAGCCGCGCGGGGGCCAGATTGCGCGGCGCCCGCTCGGCCGGGGTTGCCGCGGGGCGCA
>DAORNX010000179.1:0-5259 GCA_035441225.1 Caulobacter sp. | reverse complement strand
CAGCGCGTGGTCGACCGTGTTGCGGGCCAGGATAAGCAGGCAGTCGCCACGCTTCAGCCCCAGCCCTTTCAGCCCGCCGGCCAGCGCCGAGACCTGCCTCAGCCCCGTGGCGTAGTCGACCGTCCGCCAGCCGTCCCCGGCCCGCTCCGCCAGCCAGACCCGCTCCGGCGCGGCCGCGCCCCAGTGGACAAGGGCGTCGAGCGTGGTGGTGAAGGTCCCGTCGACCGGCGTCGGATTGGCCAGCACGAGCGTGCCGTCCGGCCGCCGCTCGATGTCGAGCCGGCGCGGCGCGTAGCGGGCGTCACGAAAGGGGGCGGTGGTGAGCTGGGTGTTGCCGTCCATGCGCGCGGTTATCGGACGCCATGGCGCGACAAATCAATCCTCCCCAGCTCCGCTGGGGAGGCTTCTCGCATATCTCGTTAGGCCGAAAGCGTCTCCCCGAACCGCACCGGGCGTCCTTGCCCGTGCGCCACGATCTCGTCATCGCGCATGACCGTGATGCCGCGCACGATGGTCGCCACGGGCCAGCCTTTCGCCTCGAAGCCGTCGAACGGAGTCCAGCCGACCCGGCTGGCCTGGTCGGCGTGGCGGATAATGCGGCGGGCCTTGAGGTCGACGAGGGTCAGGTCGGCGTCGAAGCCCTCGGCGATGCGGCCCTTCTCGGCCAGGCCGAACACCCGGTTGGGGCCATGGCTGGTCAGGTCGACGAACCGCTCCAGCGTCAGCCGGCCCTCGGCCACGTGGGTCAGCATGATCGGCACCAGGGTCTGCACCCCGGGCATGCCCGACGGCGAGGCCGGATAGGGCCGCGCCTTCTCCTCGGCGGTATGGGGCGCGTGGTCGGAGCCCATGACGTCGGCCACCCCGGTCGACAGGCCGACCCACAGGGCGGCGCGGTGACGCGCCTCGCGGATCGGCGGGTTCATCTGGGCGTAGCCCTTGAGCCGCTCATAGGCCTCGGGCCCCTCGAGGGTCAGGTGTTGCGGCGTCAGTTCGACGCTGGCCACGTCCCGGTTCAGGGCCAGGAATTCGATCTCTTCCGCCGTGGTCACATGCAGCACATGAATGCGCTTGCCGGTCTCGCGGGCCAGGCCGACGAGCCGCCGGGTCGAGCGGATCGCGCTCTCGGCGTCGCGCACCTCCGGGTGGCTGGTCCAGTCGCCGGTCCGGGCCAGCGGGCGACGCTCCTCGAGCCGGTATTCATCCTCGGAGTGGAAGGCCGCGCGGCGGTTGATATGGCGCAGCACCTCCTTGACCCCCGCGTCGTCCTTGATCAGCAGGGTGCCGGTCGAGGCGCCCATGAACACCTTGATGCCGCAGCAGCCGGGCAGCCGCTCCAGTTCGCCGAGGAACCGCGCGTTGTCGTGCGTGCCGCCGACATAGAAGGCGTGGTCGCAGCTCATCCGCCCGGACGCGCGCCGGAGCTTGTCGGCCAGGGCGTCCGGGTCGGTGGTGGTCGGTTCGGTATTGGGCATCTCGAACACGGCGGTGACCCCGCCCAGCACGGCGGCGTTGGCTCCGGTCTCGAGGTCTTCCTTCCACTCCAGCCCCGGCTCGCGGAAATGCACCTGGCTGTCGATCACCCCGGGCAACACGGTCAGGCCCGCGGCGTCGAACACCGCCTCCGCCGAGGCCTGGGACAGGTCGCCGACGAACGCGAACTTGCCGTTGCGGATGCCGATGTCGGTGACGCCGCGCCCCGCGTGGTTCACCACCTCGCCGCCGCGGATGATCAGGTCGTAGGTCTGGGTCATTTCGAATTCCGCTCATCCCGGCGAAGGCCGGGACCCAGGTGTTTTAGCGTTTGGCGCCGCGCTTTCCAGAAAAAGCCTGGGTCCCGGCCTTCGCCGGGATGAGCGGATCCTAGAGGTCGCGCGCCGGCGCGGTAGCTTCAAGCAGCGCCTTCGCCGCCTCGACCACCCAGTCGACGGGCAGGTCCATCATGTGGCCGATGGTCTGGTTGAGGCCGGGATCGATGGCCTTGAACTGCTCGAACTCCCGCGGCCCGCGCACGACGCGGGTGTGCGGCCCCCAGGGCGCGTAGAGCCGGTCGTCGGATGGGCCGAACAGGCCGATGGTCGGCGCGCCGGCGGCGGCGGCCAGATGCATCAGCCCTGAATCGTTGCCGACGAACAGCCGCGCCCGCTTGAGACAGGCGTAGGCGGTCAGCAGGTCGGCCTGGCCGGTCAGGTCGATGACCCGGTCGCGCGGCAGGGCGCGGGCCAGCGGCTCGACGTAGCGCGCATCGTCCGGTCCCCCGAGGATCAACAGCCGGCCGCCGGCCATCGGTCCGCCCTCGTCGAGCAGTTCGATGGCCACCCGGGCGAACCGCTCGATCGGCCAGGTCTTGCCCAGCCAGTTGGCCGCCGGGCCCATGGCCAGGATCGGACCGCCCTCGCCGAGCAACTCGGTCGCGCGCGTCTCGATCTCGTCGGAGGTGTAGAGGAAGGGCGCCGGCGGATCGTCCTGGAGCGTGAGCAGGCTGGCCGCCTCGATCACCTTGTGCATGGGCTCGCCGACAGGCTTGCGGCGCACCGCCCGGCGGTCACGCCTCAGAAAGCTGCTGATCGCCGAACCGCGCATGTCGACGACCAGGCTCCAGCGCGTGTGGCGCACCCGGTTCCACAGCGAAAACCAGTGGCCGAGACCCTTGCGCTTCTCCATGACGATCAGGGCGTCGAGTCCCGGCGTCTGCGCGAACAGCGGCGCGGCCGCCGGCCCCACGGCGATGGTGAACCGCGCCCCCGGCGCCTCATCGGCGAGCTTCCTGATCAGGCCGGACGCCAGCACGGCGTCGCCGATCCGGCTCGGGCCAATGAACAGAATCGGGAAGGGCTTAGCCGCCATCCGCGCACCTTAGACTGGCGGACACTGGCGTTACAGCGCGCGAAAGGCCACATCGGGACGATGAACGACGCCCCGACCCACGCCCTGCTGCGCGACCGCGCCCTGGTCTCCGTCACCGGGCCCGACTGGCGGTCCTTCCTGCAGGGCCTGTTGAGCCAGGATGTCGAAGGCCTGGCCGTTGGCGAACTGCGCTTCGGCGCCCTGCTCTCGCCCCAGGGCCGGCTGCTGTTCGACCTGTTCATCCTCGGCCGCCAGGACGGCTGCTGGCTCGACGTGGCGTCCGACCGGCGCGAAGCCCTGATCGCCCGGCTGGCGATGTACCGGCTGCGGGCGAAGGTCGAGATCGCGGCGCTGGACGGGGTGGTCTCTGCCCTCTTCTCCGACCATTCCCGCGAAGGCGGGAACCCAAGCGATCGGTCCACCGCCGCTGAGCAGGCCTGGGTCCCCGCCTCCGCGGGGACGAATGGATATTGTCAGGACCCCCGCCTGCCCGCCCTCGGCCTGCGCGGCTACGGCGTTGTCGCGCCGCCGGGCGAGCGCGCGGACGCCGCCGCCTACGACCGCCACCGCCTCGCCCTCGGCGTGCCCGACACGGCCGACTTCGGCGAGGACTCGACCTATCCGATCGAGGCCGATTTCGACCTTCTGAACGGCATCGACTTCAAGAAGGGCTGTTTCGTCGGCCAAGAGACCACCAGCCGGATGAAACGACGCGGCCAAATCAGGAGCCGCATGCTGCCGATCACCTTCGACGGCCCCCCGCCGGCCTTCGGCGCCGAGATCCTCAACGGCGAACTGCGCGCGGGTCAGGTGCTGTCGGGCGTCCCGGGCCGGGCCATGGCCCTGCTGCGGCTCGATCGCCTGGAGGGCCCCACACTGACCGCGGACGGACGGACGGTGAGCGTCGGGCGGCCGGCGTGGCTTGAATCCCCGGAGTCGTGAGCGGACCGGCTGCCGTGTCGCTGATCAGCCGCTAGACTGACCCGATGACCGACTCACTGACCCGCTGCGCCTGGCCCGGGGCCACGGACGCGCAATACCTCGCCTACCACGACGAGGAGTGGGGCGTGCCGGAATACGATTCCCGCGCCCTCTGGGAGAAGCTTGTGCTGGACGGGTTTCAGGCCGGGCTCGCCTGGATCACCATCCTGCGCAAGCGTGACGCCTTCCGCCTGGCGTTCGACAACTTCGACCCGGAAAAGGTCGCCCGCTACGGCGAGGCGGACCGCGCCCGGCTGATGGCCGACGCCGGCATCGTGCGCTCGAACGCCAAGATCGACGCGGCCATCGGCGGGGCGAAGATCTGGCTGGAGATGCGCGACAACGGCGAGGACTTCAGCGAATTCCTCTGGAGCTTCGTCGACGACAAGCCGGTCCAGAACCGCTGGACGCACACGAAACAGGTGCCGGTGACCTCGCCTGAGGCCGAGGCCATGAGCAAGGCGCTGAAGAAGCGCGGCTTCAAGTTCGTCGGCCCGGTGATCGTCTACGCCTTCATGCAGGCCGTCGGCATGGTCAACGACCACCTCGAGGACTGCTTCCGCCACGGCCCTGTCCGCGATATGGCGCGCTGATGGCGAGGACCGGCCCCGACTTCCTGCTTGAGCAAGCCTGTGTCGGCCCGGTCTGCGGCGTCGATGAGGCCGGCCGCGGCCCCTGGGCGGGACCGGTCAGCGCAGCGGCGGTGATCCTCGATCCGCGCAAGGCCCCCCGGGGGCTCGACGACTCCAAGAAACTCAGCCCCGAAAGGCGCCAGTTCCTCGAGGTCGAGATCAAGGCCCGGGCCGTGGCCTGGTGCGTGGCCTTCGCCACGGTCGAGGAGATCGATCGCCTGAACATCCTGCAGGCCACGGGCCTGGCCATGCGCCGCGCGGTCGAGGGCCTGGCGGTGGCCCCGGCCTTCGCCCTGGTGGACGGCAACTATCGCTTCAACCTGCCCTGCGAGATCAGGACGGTGGTCGGCGGCGACGGCCTCAGCGCCTCGATCGCCGCGGCCTCGATCCTCGCCAAGACCGCCCGCGACCGGCTGATGGTCGAGTTGGACGCGGTCCATCCCGGCTACGGTTTCGCCAGCCACAAGGGCTATCACGCGCCGGTCCATGTCGAGGCCCTGCGGACGCTCGGCCCGAGCCCGATCCACCGCATGACCTGGGCGCCGATCAGGGAGTTGCTCGGCAACTAACCTCCCCGCGAAGTCGGGGAGGGGGGACCACGCGGAGCGTGGTGGAGGGGCTGCGCCGCCCTCTCCGGAATGACCTGAATTCAGGATGGGGCCGCTCGCGTTCCCGCCGCCCCTCCACCGCCTCCGGCGGTCCCCCTCCCCCTCGCTACGCTCCGGGGAGGGAATGGGGTCTCATATCCCCATCTGCCGGGCCGCCAGGTCGCGCATGATCTCCTCCGACCCGCCGCCGA
>DAORNX010000178.1:1164-5278 GCA_035441225.1 Caulobacter sp. | reverse complement strand
TCGACCTCCGGCAGGCCCTCGACAGGCGGCGACAGGGTCCCGTCCTTCGCCACGATGCGCAGCCGGCCGGCGCGTTCGGTGACCAGCATACGGCCGTCGGGCAGCCAGGCCATGGCCCATGGGTGATCCAGCCCGGTCGCTACGGTCACGACGTCGAAGGTCACACCGGCGCTGACCAGCGGCGCGCGGGTCTGGCCCGGGAAAGCCGGTGTCTGCCCTTCGGCGTTGGGCGGCCGGGTCTCCAGCGGCTGGCCGGCGGTCTGGGCCCCGGACGGTTGTCCGCCGCAGGCGGCGAGGATCAGGGCGGCGAGGACGAGCGGGGCGGGGCGCATGGCGAATCTCCTCAGGCGTCGCCGAGCAAAGAGGCGAGGGCAGCGGACGGTTCCGCCCCCTCCAGATGAATCCGCGACCAGAGGGCGAAGAACATCAGCGGCCAGCGGTTGTGGGCCTGGGCCGGGTCGGTGAACACCGCGCGCACGGCCTCGACATCACAGACCTCGGCCACGGCCTTCACATCGGCGATGCGGGGGCCCAGGTCCCCGGCGCGCGGCGCGATCCAGCTGGCCACCGGGACGGTGAACCCCTTCTTTTTCGCCCAGGGCTCGGCGGCGGGGCAGTGCCGCTCCAGCCATTTGCGCAGGATGTATTTGCCGTATTTGCCGCGCACCTTCATCCGGTCCGGCAGGTTGAACGCGAAGGCCGCGACCTCCTTGTCGAGGAACGGTGTGCGGCCCTCGAGGCCATGGGCCATCAGCATCCGGTCGAGCTTCAGCAGCAGATCATTGGGCAGCCAGGTGACGATGTCGGCGTACTGGGCCTGCTGCAGGCGGGTGAGGCCGGCGGGTGGCTCCGACGCCTCCCGCCAGCGGGCGAGGACCCCCGCCCCTTTGTCCTTCAGGAAGGCCGCGTCGGTCTGCGGCTCCGCCGCCCGCCCGCCAAGCCACCCGGGCCGCAGCGCCCGGCGATATCGGCCGTAGCCGCCGAACAGCTCGTCCCCGCCCTCGCCGCTGAGCACCACCGTCAGCGTGCCCCTGGCCGCCTCGGCGAGCTTGTAGGTCGGCAGGCAGGCGTAGTCGGTCGTCGGATCATCGAGGAAGTTCGCCACCTGCGGCGCGATCCGCCAGAAGTCTTCCTCGCCGAAGGTCGTCTCGCGCCAGTCGAGATTCAGCGCGCGCGCGACCCGTTCCGCCTGGCCACGCTCATCGCGGGCCTCCGGGGCATCGAAACCGCAGGTGTAGGCGGTCACTGGCCGCTCGTTGAGCCGACTCATCAGCGCGGCGATGGCCGTGCTGTCGATCCCGCCCGACAGGAACAGGCCGTAGGGCACGTCCGACCGCTGGTGGACCTTCACGCTGTCTTCGAGAACGGCGTCCAACGCGGCCAGCAATTCTTCTTCTCCGCTCATCCCCGCGAAGGCGGGGACCCAGGTTTTTTCAGAACCCCGCCGACGTGAGCCGATGTCATCAAAAACGCCTGGGTCCCCGCCTTCGCGGGGATGAGCGGAACGGGGGGAGGGGCCAGCGGACTGCCAATCGATAACCAGCATGTCGCCAAGATCGCCATTTGGCAGGCGCTGAGTCGCGAAACCCGGAGCCTGAGTATCCGCCCAGGATCCAATCGGCCCGTCGATGAGGTAGCCGAGCGACAATAGCTGTTCGACCTGACTGGCGGACGGCGGCGCCTGGCGGCCATCCATCGTCAGCGCTCTGGGTTCGGAGGCAAATCGGAAGCCGGTCTCGGTCTGGTCCGTGTACAGCGGCTTGATCCCGAACCCGTCCCTGACCAGCCAGGTCCGTCCGTCCCCGCCGATCAGGCAAAACGCGTACATCCCCCGCAGCCGCTCGAAGGCCTTCTCGCCCTCCTGGGCGTAGAGGTGCAGCAGGGGCTCGAAGTCAGACCCTGTCGCCAGTTTCGGCCCCAGCTGGAATTCCTCCGCCAGCTCCAGGTAGTTGTAGATCTCGCCGTTGCCGATGATCGTCGAGCCGGCCGCGTGCAGCGGCTGCCAGCCGCCCTCCAGGTCGATGATCGACAGCCGCGCGTGGGCCACGCACCAGCCGGGCCCGCTCTCCACCCGGATGCCGTTGGGACCACGGTGGGCGATCCGCTCGATCATCGCCCGAACGTCGCGCTCGGCGGCTTCAGGGTCAGTCACGCCCAGGATGCCGGCGATGCCGCACATCAGCCTTCGCCCAGCCGCGAGAACAGGTGGCGCCATTCGGCGACCACCGCGGCCTCGGCGAACTCGGCCTCGACCCGCGCGTGGCCGTTCTGGATCAGCTTGATGCGCAGCATCGGGTCGGCCAGCACGGCCTTGACCCGGTCGGCCAGGGCGTCGGCGTCCTCGATCGGAACGAGGAAGCCGTCCTCGCCATCGCGGACCAGGGCGCCCGGCCCCTGGCTGTTGGCCGCGACGACCGGCAGGCCGTTGGCCCAGGCCTGGATGACCACATTGCCGAGCGGCTCGAACCGCGAGGGGAACACGCAGACGTCGGCCGCACGGTAGAGGGCCGCCGCGTCCTGCCGCCAGCCGAGGAAGCGCACGCGGTCGGCGACGCCCAGCGCGACGGCCATCGCCTTCAGCTTGTCCTCCAGCGCCCCGGCGCCGGCGATCCACAGCCAGGCCTCTGGGACCTGCGTCAGCGCCTTCAGGCTGACGTCATGGGCCTTGGCGTCGTGCAGCCGGCCCATGCCGAGCAGCAGCGGCACGCCCTCCGGCGTGTCCAGGCTGGCGCGGGCCACCGGCGCGGAGTCGTCCGGTCCGCCGGCGAAATTGGGGATGTAGCTGGCCTGGCTCGCCGGCCAGCCCTGACCGATCACCCAGTCGACGATGTCGCGGGTGTTGCCGACCAGGTGGTCGAAGCCGCGATAGTATTTCAGGCTGTAGTAGCCCCCAAGCCGGCCGATGCGGGTCCAGGGCCCGGCCGGCGTATGCCGGGCCGCGCGGTTCATCCAGGCGACCATCACCCGCGTGTCCAGCCGGCGACCCAGCGCCGCCACGCGCGGACGGGTGAGAAGGTCGAGCGGACCGCCGAACCCGAAGCTCTGCGCGACCACCCCCGCGGCGGCCAGGGCGTCGGCCCGGGCCGGATGGCGACGGATCGCACAGGCCTCGGCCACCCCCGCGCGATGCAGGGCCGCGACGAGGTCGACGAAGTAGGTCTCGGCGCCGCCGTCGCCCCCGGACCCAAGCAGATGAAGCACGCTCATGCGGCGGCGACCCTAGCGGTCGGGACGCCGTTTCCCAAGGCGGATGTGATGCTCTTGAAGCGAAACGCCGGCACCCGTATAAGCCGCCTCTCGCGGTCCCGGACTGATGTTCCGTCGCGTGCGGCTGGGTAGCTCAGATGGTTAGAGCGGTGGATTCATAACCCACAGGTCGGCGGTTCGATCCCGCCCCCAGCTACCACCCGGAACCGCCGGTTCGACTCGATCCCGCCCGGCGAACGACAGCCCGCGATCTTGAATTCCTCCATGCGCCAAGGGATGGTGGCGGGCCGCCGTCGCGGCATGGGGGAAGGCGATGCGAATCTTGACCGCGCCTGTGATTCTGGCCGCGACCGCCCTGGCCGGCTGCGCCACTCTGGAGATCGACCGGAATGCGGGCAGGAGCGGGGCGCCGTTCCACGATGTCCGTCCCTATCTGGTGATCAGCCAGGCCGACGACTGCAGCCGGACCGCCAGCGTCCTGTCCCTGCCGGACATGACCACGACCTATTTCGTCCGTCCCCGGCCAGGGCTGGGGAGCAGCACGCTGAGCGCGACCTTCGCCAATGGCCAGCTGACGACCTTCAACCAGGAAGCCAGCGTCGATCCCACGGGCCTGATCAACACCCTGGCCGGCCTGGTCGGGCTGCCGGGCGGGGAGGGCGCGGCCCGAGGGGGCGGCGAGAAGGGCGTCGAATCGGCCGGCGGCGACCGGGGCGGCCGCCCCGCGGCCTGTCCCGTGGCGACATGGATCTTCGTGGCCGGACCGGACGGCGCCCTGACGCCGGCCATGCCGCCGATCAAATAGGACGTTCCCGGGCGTTCAGGCCGCGGCCGACTGGTCGTCCGCCCCGTCGAGGGCGGCCTGCAACGCGGCCAGCATGCGCTCGGCCTTGATCGGCTTTTCGAC
>DAORNX010000178.1:0-934 GCA_035441225.1 Caulobacter sp. | reverse complement strand
CGGCCACCATGCGGTTGGTGGCGTTGTCGTCGACAATCAGGATGTGGGCGGCCTGGGCCGGCGCGCCTTCGGCGGGGCCCGGCGCGGCGGCGGCCCTGGCCTGACGGGCGATGAACTCGAACACCACGGTCACGCCCGCGCCGGGGTTGGGCTCGGCGCGGATAACCCCGCCGGCGGCGGCGGTGATGCGGCTGGCCAGGGCCATGCCCAGGCTCACCGCCAGGCCGTCGGTCTGGTCGTCGGTCGGCATCACCGGTTCGAAGATGCGCGCCAGGCGTCGGGGGCTGACCTCGCCGCCGGCGTCGCGGACACGGCCCTCGAGGATCAGGCCGTCGGCGGTCGGCCGCACCTTGAGCGTGGCCTCGATGGCCCCGCGTCGCGTTTCGCTCAGGGCGCGGAAGATCAGGGCGTCGAACACCTGCAGCAGGCGCGCCTCGTCGAGATCGGCGACATCCTCGGGGTCGCCGTCGTAGGCGGTCAGCAGGGTCAGGCCGCTGGCGGCGGCGCGGCCTTTCCAGCGCGCATCGACGGTGTCCATGAAGGTGCGCAGCGCGCAGGGATGCGGGTGGAAGGTCAGCACCCCCAGGTTGGCCTCGTGCAGGTCGACGGCGCGGCGCATCAGCGAGGTCAGGTCGTCGCCGGTCTCGCCGATCGCCCGCACGCAGGCCTGGGCGTCCGGCGGCAGGTTCTGGCGCGCCAGGCGGGTGGTGAAATCGGCCACGCCCTCGAGGTGGCGCAGCACCTCGCCGCTCATCCGCTGGATCAGCAGGGCGGACGGATCCTGCGTCGCCGGCGCCGGGGCGCGGCGGGCAGTGAGCAGCGTCGCCGGCGTGCCGACGCCGACGAAGCGTCCCTCCTGGACGACGACGAAGCCCCGGTTCAGGGCGTCGGGGCGGGTCGCCCGAAGATGTTCGCGAAAGCCCCAGGGGGTCAT
>DAORNX010000177.1:0-5298 GCA_035441225.1 Caulobacter sp. | reverse complement strand
TCCCTACTCCCTACTCCCTACTCCCTACTCCCTACTCCCTACTCCCTACTCCCTACTCCCTACTCCCTACTCCCTGACCTCGGCCTCCAGCCTCGCCAGCACCACCCCCTCGCTGACCTGCCCGCCGGCGACGGCGGTCAGCTCGGCGACCACGCCGTCGAACGGCGCGGCCAGGGCGTGTTCCATCTTCATCGCCTCAAGCACCAGCAGGGTCTGGCCTTTGCTGACCGTGTCGCCGGCCTTGACCGAGACCGAGACGACCTTGCCCGGCATGGGCGAGATGACCGCGCCATCGGACTCGCCGCCATGGGCGACGGCGTCGGCGGTAGGGCGGCGAAACGCGAAGGTCTCGCCGTATTCGAACACCACGACCTCGTTCTCGTCGAGGACAAGAAGGTCCTCGGGATGGAGGTCGACGTCCAGCAATGCCCCCTCAAGCTCCGTGGCGCCGCAGATCAGCGTCATGCTACGGCGCGGCGGTCCGTTCAGGCGGAAACCGGCGGCAAGGTCCAGCGCCGACCAGGGCGTCGGCTCCTCGTCGCGGGACTGTAACTCGACCAGCGCCGTGGCGGCGACGCCGGCCACGACCGCCGACGGTCGGCCATCGCCCAGCAGGGCCTCCAGCCGCCGTTCGATGAAGCCCGTATCGACGTCGCCCGCGACAAAGTCCGGATGGCTCGCGCACCTCGCAAGGAAGGCGGCGTTGGTCTTCACCGGCCAGACTTCAACCGAGGCGCAGGCCTCGGCGAGCGCCTCGGCGGCCGCTTCCCGCGTGCCGCCGTGCGCGATCAGCTTGGCGATCATCGGGTCGTAGTGAGGCGAGACCTCGCCGCCTTCCTCGACCGCACTGTCGACTCGGATACCCTCTTCCGGCAGCCGGAAATGCGTCAGCGGCCCCGTGCTCGGCAGGAAACCCGTCGCCGGGTTCTCCGCATAGAGCCGCGCCTCCATGGCCCAGCCGGTCAGGGTGATCTGGTCCTGCATCAGCGGCAGCGGTTCGCCGCTGGCGACGCGCAGCTGCCATTCGACCAGGTCCTGGCCGGTGATCATTTCGGTCACCGGGTGCTCGACCTGCAGCCGGGTGTTCATCTCCATGAACCAGATGCGGTCGGCGCGCAGGCCCTCGCTGGCGTCGGCGATGAACTCGACCGTGCCGGCGCCCTCGTAGTTGACGGCCCTCGCGGCCTTGACCGCCGCGTCGCAGACGGCCGCGCGGGTGGCGGCGTCCATGCCGGGTGCGGGGGCCTCCTCGATGACCTTCTGGTGGCGCCGCTGCAGGGAGCAGTCGCGCTCGAACAGGTGGACGACGTTGCCGTGCCGGTCGCCGAACACCTGCACCTCGATGTGACGCGGGCGGGTGACGTATTTCTCGATCAGCACCCGGTCGTCGCCGAAGCTGGCGGCGGCCTCGCGGCGGCAGCTGGCAAGGGCGGCCAGGAAGTCGCCGGCCGCGTCGACCTTGCGCATGCCCTTGCCGCCGCCGCCGGCCACGGCCTTGATCAGCACGGGATAGCCGATGGCCGCGGCCTCCGTCTCCAGCCGCGCCTCGCTCTGGTCGTCGCCGAGGTAGCCGGGCGTGCAGGGCACCCCGGCGGCGATCATCAGGCTCTTGGCCGCGTCCTTCAGGCCCATGGCGTTGATCGCGGCCGGCGGCGGGCCGACCCAGACCAGGCCCGCATCCTTGACCGCCTGGGCGAAGGCGGCGTTCTCGGACAGGAAGCCGTAGCCGGGGTGGATCGCCTCCGCGCCCGTCTGTTTCGCGGCGGCGAGGATCTTCTCGACGACCAGATAGCTTTCGCGCGCCGGGGCCGGGCCGATCAGCACCGCCTCGTCAGCCTCGGCGACATGCGGCGAGTCGGCGTCGGCCTCGGAATAGACGGCGACCGTGCGCACGCCCAGCCGGCGGGCCGTGCGGATGATCCGACGGGCGATCTCGCCCCGGTTGGCGATGAGCAGGGATTTCAGCATGCCCCTCTCCTAGCGGAATGGCCGGCGAATGCGAACCGCGCTCAATGCGCCGCGGCCACGTCGTTGAGGCCCAGGAACATCAGGATGACCATGATCACACCCGCGCCGATGAACGAGCCGATGAACAGCAGGGCCATCCGCCCGAGAGTGCCGAACACGCCCGTCCCGTAGGTTCCGCGCATGTGCAGGAACAGATGCACCGGCATGGCCAGCAGGAGGATGTCGCCGACCTTGCCCGGGGCCAGGTTGATCACGAACACCAGACTCAGCAGCAATCCCTGGAACGACAGGCTGTGCATCGAAAAGATCAGGTGGTCGAACAGATAGAACCGTCGGCTGGGAAGGGCGAACAGCAGGCCGAGCAAGGCCGCCGCGATCGGCAGGGCCAGGACCGCCAGCCGGTGACCCCAGGCATGCAGGCTGTGACCGAAGGCGTCGGGGTTCTGCAGCGCCGCCCGGACATGCGACTCCATCCAGTGGTCGAACGCGCCCTGGCCGGTATCGATCTCGAACGGCGGCGGCGGGGTGTTTTCAGTCACCCCGATCTTGATGCCCGGGGCCGACAGGACCTGGCCATCGCCCTGCTTGGCGGTAATGACATTGGTCCGGGACGGTCCAAGCCCTCCGGCGAAGAACACCAGCAGGACCACGACCAGGAACAGACGGAACGGCGGTATCTGCGGCGCCCGCCGGCCGTCGAGATAGGCGCGGGTCAGCCTGCCCGGCCGCCAGGCCAGGTCCGGCATGGTCTGCCAGAACCGGCCGTCGAAATGGGTCAGGCCCTCGAACGCCTCGGTCACCAGATGACCTATCGAGCGATGGAAGTCCTCGCCCTTCTGGCCGCACTGGTGGCACCAGGGCCCCTCCAGCGGCGTCTCGCAGTTGGGACAGGGCGTTCCCACCGGCAGGCTGTGCCGGGGCTTGCGGGAAAAGAACCCGCCCGCCGCGTCGGCCGCCGCCGCTTCGAGCTCGTGAGACACGCCCCCTCTCCCCTGGTCCTAGAGCGCCCAGCCGGGTTTGCGCTTTTCGAGGAAGGCGGCGACGCCCTCCTGACCTTCCTCGCTGGTGCGCTGGTCGGCGATCAGCCGGGCCGTCAGATCGAGCAGCTCGTCATCGATCGGCACGCCGGCGACGTCGTCGACCAGGGCCTTGGACTTGGCCACGGCGCCGGGGGCGCAGGCCATGATCTCGTCGGCCATGCGCTCCATGACGTCGTCGAGGTCGGCGGCCCCGGCGACCAGTTCGTCGACCAGGCCGATCTTCTCGGCGAAGGCGGCGTCGAACATCCGGCCGGTGGCGAACAGGCTCTTGGCCCGGCGCGGGCCGATGGCGTCGACCACATGCGGGCTGATGGTCGCCGCGACCAGGCCCAGCTTGACCTCGGAGAAGGCGAACTTCGCGCCCTTCGTCGCCACCGCGTAGTCGCAGGCCGCGACCAGGCCGGCGCCGCCGCCGAAGGCCGGGCCGTCGACCAGGGCCACCGTCAGCTGCGGCAGCTCGCGCAGGGCCAGCAGCATCTCGGCCAGGGCCATGGCGTCCTCATGGTTCTCGTCGCGGGTGAAGCCGGCGGCGGACTTCATCCAGTCGAGGTCGGCGCCGGCGCTGAACGCCCCGCCCGCCCCCCGCAGGAACACGATGCGCACGCCGTCGGCGTCGCGAAGGGTCTCGAAATGCTGCGCCAGGGCCGCGATGACCTCGGCGTTGAAGGCGTTCTTCTTGTCCGCCCGGTTGATCGTGACGACCGCCACGCCTGACGGGCTGGCGTCGAGCTCGACCAGCGAGCTGAGGGCGTCGGTGTCGGGCACTTCGACGAGGGGATCGGCGATGGGATTGGTCATGAGGGCCTGTCCTGAAGTCCCTTCTCCCGGAGGGAGAAGGAGGGGCCCGCGCCCGACGGGCGTGGGAGGATGAGGGTGTAAGGCGTCGGCGGGCGTTCGGTAAGGCCGTAACCCCTCACCCTCCCGCGGCGTTGCGTCGGGCCCCGCCCCCTCCCTCCGGGAGAGGGGGCGTCGCTACATCCTGAATACGCCAAAAGTCGTCTCCGGGATGGGGGCATTCAAGCTTGCGGAAATGGCCAGTCCGAGGACGTCTCTCGTCTGGGCCGGGTCGATGATGCCGTCGTCCCACATCCGCGAGGTGGCGTGGTAGGGGTTGCCCTCGTCCTCGTACTTCTGCCGGACGGGAGCCTTGAAGGCCTCTTCCTCGTCCTTGGTCCATTTGTCGGCGTCGCGGTGGACGGTGGCCAGCACGCTGGCGGCCTGCTCGCCGCCCATCACGCTGATGCGGCTGTTGGGCCAGGTGAACAGGAAGCGGGGCGAATAGGCCCGGCCGCACATGCCGTAGTTGCCGGCCCCGAAGCTGCCGCCGATCAGCACGGTGAACTTGGGCACGTTGGCGCTGGCGACGGCGGTGACCATCTTGGCCCCGTCCTTGGCGATGCCGCCGGCCTCGTACTTCCCGCCGACCATGAAGCCGGAGATGTTCTGCAGGAACACCAGCGGGATCCTGCGCTTGCAGGCCAGCTCGATGAAGTGGGCCGCCTTCAGGGCGCTTTCGCTGAACAGCACGCCGTTGTTGGCCAGAATGGCCACCGGGTAGCCCCAGATGCGCGCGAAGCCCGTGACCAGCGTGGTTCCATAGAGCGGCTTGAACTCGTCGAACTCGCTGCCATCGACGATGCGGGCGATGACCTCGTGCACGTCGTAGGGCGCGCGCACGTCGGCCGGGACCACGCCGTAGAGCTCGGCCGGGTCGAACAGCGGGGCCTTCGGTTCACGCACATCCATGTCGACGCGCTTGACGGTGTTCAGGTTGCCGACGATCGAGCGGACGATCTCCAGCGCGTGCTCGTCATTGGCGGCGACATGGTCGACCACGCCGCTGCGGCGGCCGTGCACGTCGGCGCCGCCGAGATCCGTGGCGCTGATGACCTCGCCCGTGGCGGCCTTCACCAGCGGGGGGCCGGCGAGGAAGATGGTGCCCTGGCTCTCGTCGCCCGCGCCGCGGACGATGACCGTCTCGTCGCTCATGGCCGGGACATAGGCCCCGCCGGCGGTGCAGCTGCCCATCACGCAGGCGATCTGGGCGATGCCCTCGGCGCTCATCCGGGCCTGGTTGTAGAAGATGCGGCCGAAGTGGTCGCGGTCGGGGAAGACCTCGGACTGGTGCGGCAGGTTGGCCCCGCCGCTGTCCACCAGATAGACGCAGGGCAGCCGGTTCTGCAGCGCGACCTCCTGCGCCCGCAGGTGCTTCTTGACCGTCATCGGGTAGTAGGTGCCGCCCTTCACCGTGGCGTCGTTGGCCACGATCATCACCTCGCGGCCGGACACG
>DAORNX010000176.1:0-5319 GCA_035441225.1 Caulobacter sp. | reverse complement strand
CGCCCCGCCGCCCCTGTCGGCCTTCGCCCGCCTGCCGGCGATCGAGCAGGCGGTGATCTCGCCCGACGGGGCGCGGGTGGCCCTGCTGGGCGGCCCTCCCGGTGAGCGGACCCTGTTCCTCGCGCCCGTCGACGGGCAGGAGTCGGTGACCGTCAAGCTGGGCCAGGCCTGGATCCGCAGCATCCACTGGGTCGGCAATGACTATCTGGTGGTCAACTTCTCCATGCTCGACAAGGGCACCAACTATTCCAACGGCCAGTCGTACGCCTACCAGCTCAACCGCAATGTCGTGATCGACACGCAGGGCAAGCTGGTCGCCTCGCTGCTCGCCAACACCCAGTGGTCCCGCTACGCAGTGTCCCAGCCGGTGCTGGCGACCCTGGAGGGGACTCGCCCGTCCGTGGTGCTGCTGGGCCTCGACCTGGCCGTTGGCGCGCGAGCGGGCGGCGTGGGCACCCTGATCCAGGCCACCGGCAACGACCTGACCGCGACGCTGTGGCGGGTCGACGTGGCCAGCGGTGACGCCTCGGTCGTCGAAAAGGGCAATCCCTGGACGGCGGGCTGGGACCTCGACATCGCCGGCGAACCTCGCGCGCGGTGGGACTACGACGGCGACACCGACGAACTGAGCTACTTCGTCCGGGCCAAGGGCAAGGCGGGCTGGACCGCGCTGGGGCCGCTCGAGGCGGGCGGCGCCATCCCGGACTACCTCGGCTATTCCGATCCCGATGACTCGGTCTACCTGCTCGACCACGACGAGGACGGCGTGCGTCTGGTGCGCCGCGGACTGACGGACGGGTCGGTCACTCCCGTGCCGCTGAACGCCCCGGCCAGCGACCTGCGGCTGCGGTGGGATCCGCGCCGGATCATCCCGGTGGCCGTCGTCACGGAATCGGACCGGACCTCCTACCAGTGGCTGGATTCCCAGCTGGGCGCCGTCCAGGGCAAGCTGTCGCGGGCCTTCGCCGGGCGTAACGTGGCCCTGGCCAGCTGGTCGGCCGACCGCACCCGGGTCGTGGTGAGGGTCGACTCGCCGACCAGTCCGCCGGCCTGGTTCCTGTTCGACACCCGCACCAACCAGGCGTCGTCGCTCGGCGAGGCCTATCCCGAACTGGCTGGCGCGACCCTGGGGACCACCAGCTGGATCACCTACAAGGCCCGTGACGGTCTGGAGATCCCGGCCTATCTGACGCTGCCGCCGGGCCTCGCGGCCGGCGCCCGGCCGCCGCTGATCGTCATGCCGCACGGTGGTCCGGCGGCCCGCGACAGCTTCGAGTTCGACTGGTGGGTCCAGGCCCTGGCGACCCGGGGCTACGCCGTGCTGCAGCCGCAGTTCCGCGGCTCCGCGGGGTTCGGCGCCGACTTCGAGGACGCCGGCCACAGGCAGTGGGGCGGAAAGATGCAGGAGGACCTGATCGATGGCGTTGTGGCGCTGGGTCAACGCGGCGTGGTCGACGCCGGCCGCGTCTGCATCGTCGGGGCCAGCTACGGCGGCTACGCAGCGATGTTCAGCGCCGCCGTCTATCCGTCGGTCTACCGCTGTGGCGTGTCGGTCAACGGGGTCTCCGACCTGGCGCTGCTGATCGGGGCCAAGTCGCGCGCCTTCGGCCGTGACACCGCCCTGGTCAATGCCCTCGAGACCATGATGGGCGACCCGCGCAACGACCCGGAGATCTTCCGTCTGGCCTCGCCGACGGCCCGGGTCACCCGGCAGGCCGCGCCTATCCTGCTGATCCACGGTGAGGAGGACACCACCGTGCCGATCCAGCAGTCGCGGTCGATGCAGCGGGCGCTGAAGGCGAACGGCCGGCCGGCGGACCTCGTGGTTCTGGCCGGCGACGACCACCACCTGTCGAGCACCGCCAGCCGCACCCTGATGCTGGAGTCGATGTTCGCCTTCCTCGATCGCTGGCTGCCCGTGACGCCCTGAACGGCGGCCGCGCTGCAACCCTTTCCAAAGCCTTGACCTTGGGGCCCTTCGCCAGTATTTACCGCCCCTCTTTCGGGGCCGGTCCATCCGGGTCTGTCCCGATCAGCGGATGTCCCGCCAAGGACCGCCAGGCCCGCCGGAACGCATGAGAGCGCGTGCCGGCGAGTTTTCGCGTTCGGAAGGGCTGTCCGGAACGCCGGAACGATCAACAAGGACCCCGAGGCGCCTCGGCCGAAAGGCACACGCCTCCACGAGCACGAAAAGAGCGAATGCCTACAGTCAACCAGCTCATCCGCAAGCCTCGCCAGCCGAAGCCCACGCGGAACAAGGTGCCGGCCCTCAAGGGCTGCCCCCAACGTCGCGGCGTCTGCACGCGCGTCTACACGACGACCCCGAAGAAGCCGAACTCGGCTCTGCGTAAGGTCGCCAAGGTCCGTCTGACCACCGGCATCGAAGCCGTGTGCTACATCCCGGGCGAAGGCCACAATCTGCAGGAGCACTCGGTGGTGCTCATCCGCGGCGGCCGCGTGAAGGACCTTCCCGGCGTCCGTTATCACATCCTGCGCGGCGTGCTCGACACGCAAGGCGTCAAGGACCGTCGCCAACGCCGTTCGAAGTACGGCGCGAAGCGTCCGAAGTAAGGAAGAGCAAGAATGTCCCGCCGCCGCCGCGCAGAGAAGCGTCAGGTTCTGCCCGATCCCAAGTTCGGGGACCTGATTGTCACGAAGTTCATGAACTACGTGATGTACGAAGGTAAGAAAGCCGTCGCCGAGAACATCATCTACGGCGCCTTCGACATCCTGGAAGCCAAGCGCAAGGACCAGGGCCCCCTGGAAACCTTCCACTCGGCTCTCGACAACGTCGCCCCCGCCATCGAGGTCCGGTCCCGCCGGGTCGGCGGCGCGACCTACCAGGTGCCCGTGGAAGTCCGTCCGGACCGCCGTCGCGCCCTGGCCATCCGCTGGCTGGTGACCGCCGCGCGCAAGCGTGGCGAGAACACCATGACCGAGAAGCTGGCCGCCGAGCTGCTGGACGCATCGAACAACCGCGGCACCGCGGTCAAGAAGCGCGAAGACACGCACAAGATGGCCGAAGCCAACCGGGCCTTCTCGCACTACCGCTGGTAACCCCCAGCCCACAACCTTCCAGGGCGCGGGCGGTTCTCCAAAACCGCCCGCGCTCAGTTTTATAGGCCGACAGGCAGACCGATATGCCCCGCACAACTCCGATCGAAGACTACCGTAACTTCGGAATCATGGCCCACATCGACGCGGGCAAGACGACGACGACGGAACGCATCCTCTACTACACCGGCAAGTCCCATAAGATCGGCGAAGTCCACGACGGCGCCGCGACCATGGACTGGATGGAGCAGGAGCAGGAGCGCGGCATCACGATCACGTCGGCCGCGACGACCGCCATGTGGAATGGCAAGCGCCTGAACATCATCGACACCCCCGGGCACGTCGACTTCACCATCGAGGTCGAGCGCTCGCTGCGCGTGCTGGACGGCTGCGTGGCCGTTCTGGACGGCAACCAGGGCGTCGAGCCGCAGACCGAAACGGTCTGGCGTCAGGCCGACCGCTACGACGTGCCGCGCATCGTGTTCGTCAACAAGATGGACAAGACCGGCGCCGACTTCGACATGTGCCTGGCCACCATCCGCGACCGTCTGGGCGTCAAGGCCGTGCCGATCCAGCTGCCGATCGGGTCGGAAGCGAGCCTCAAGGGCGTGATCGACCTGATCCGCATGAAGGCGGTGGTCTGGGAAAGCGAAGGCCTGGGCGCCAACTACCACGACGAGGAGATCCCGGCGGACCTGAAGGCCAAGGCGGAAGAAGCCCGCCACTACCTGGTCGAAAACGCCGTCGAGCTCGACGACGACGCCATGGAAGCCTACCTGGGCGGCGAAGAGCCTTCGGAAGACGTGCTGAAGCGCTGCATCCGCAAGGCCGTGCTGAGCGGCGCCTTCTATCCGATCCTCTGCGGCTCGGCCTTCAAGAACAAGGGCGTCCAGCCCCTGCTCGACGCCGTCGTCGACTACCTTCCCTCGCCGGTGGACATCCCTCCGACCAAGGGCATCGACTTCAAGACCGAAGCCGAAGTCGAGCGCATGGCCTCGGACGACGAGCCGCTGTCGGTGCTGGCGTTCAAGATCATGGACGACCCGTTCGTCGGTTCGCTGACCTTCTGCCGCGTCTACTCGGGCAAGATCGAGACCGGCATGGGCCTGCTCAACTCCTCGCGTGACAAGCGCGAGCGGGTCGGCCGCATGCTGCTCATGCACTCGAACAACCGCGAGGACATCAAGGAAGCCTACGCCGGCGACATCATCGCCCTGGCTGGCCTGAAGGACACCCGCACGGGCGACACCCTCTGCGACCCGATCAAGTCGCCGGTGATCCTGGAGCGCATGACGTTCCCGGAACCCGTCATCGAGATCGCCATCGAGCCGAAGTCCAAGGCCGACCAGGAAAAGCTGGGCGTCGCGCTCGGCAAGATGGTCGCCGAGGACCCGTCCTTCACCGTCCACACCGACCAGGAGTCGGGCCAGACGATCATGAAGGGCATGGGCGAGCTGCACCTCGACATCAAGGTCGACATCCTGAAGCGGACCTACAAGGTTGACGCCAACATCGGCGCGCCGCAGGTGGCCTATCGTGAAAGCCTCGGCCGCAAGGTCGACATCGACTACACGCACAAGAAGCAGACCGGCGGTACGGGCCAGTTCGCCCGCATCAAGGTGACCTTCGAGCCGGGCGAGCCGGGCTCGGGCTTCCAGTTCGAGTCGTCCATCGTCGGCGGCGCGGTGCCCAAGGAGTTCATCCCGGGCGTGATCAAGGGCCTCGAGTCTTCCAAGGAAAACGGCCTGCTGGCCGGCTTCCCGGTGATCGACTTCAAGGCGACCCTGACCGACGGGGCCTATCACGACGTCGACTCCAGCGTCCTGGCGTTCGAAATCGCGGCCCGCGCCGCGTTCCGCGAACTGAAGGAAAAGGGCTCGCCCAAGCTGCTCGAGCCGATCATGAAGGTCGAGGTTCTGACCCCGGACGAATATCTGGGCGACGTCATCGGCGACCTGAACAGCCGCCGTGGCCAGATCCAGGGCACCGACCAGCGCGGCAACGCCCAGGTCGTGACCGCCTTCGTGCCGCTGGCCAACATGTTCGGCTACATCGGCAACCTGCGGGGCATGTCGCAGGGCCGCGCCCAGTTCACCATGCAATACGACCACTACGAAGCGGTGCCGCAACACGTCGCCGACGAAGTGATCAAGAAGTACGCCTAACCCCACCCCCCAAACGTAAGGACCCCGATTGGGGGACCAGGAGCTAAGAAAATGGCCAAGGAAAAGTTCGAACGCACCAAGCCGCACTGCAACATCGGCA
>DAORNX010000175.1:2461-5330 GCA_035441225.1 Caulobacter sp. | reverse complement strand
ACTACAAGGACGTCAAGCTCCTGCAGCGCTACGTTTCCGAGCGCGGCAAGATCGTCCCCTCGCGCATCACCGCCGTCTCGGCCAAGAAGCAGCGTGAGCTGGCCCGCGCCATCAAGCGCGCCCGCTTCCTCGCCCTGCTCCCCTACGTCGTGAAGTAAGGGAACCGGACCGATGAAAGTTATCCTGCTCGAACGCGTGGAGGGCCGCGGCGCCCTCGGCGATGTCGTCACCGTCAAGGACGGCTTCGCGCGCAACTACCTCCTGCCCCGGCACAAGGCGCTCCGCGCCACCGCGGCCAACATGAAGGTCTTCGACGCCCAGCGCGCCGAGATCGAGGCCCGCAACGCCAAGGCCAAGGACGCCGCCGGCGAAGCCGGCCAGGCGCTCGACGGCACGTCCTACATCCTGATCCGTCAGGCGGGCGAGACCGGCCAGCTGTACGGCTCGGTCTCCGGCCGCGACGTGGCCGACATGGTCAACGCCGAAGGCGGCAAGATCGACCGCTCGATGGTCGTCCTGGACAAGCCGATCAAGACCCTGGGCGTCCACCCGGTGAAGGTGAAGCTGCATGCCGAGGTCACCATCACGGTGAACATCAACATCGCGCGCTCGGCCGATGAAGCCGAACGCCAGGCCAGGGGCGAGAACGTCATCGCTTCGCAGTTCGACGAAGACGCGGCCCTGGCGGCCGAGTCGGCGGCCGACCTGCTCGAGGGTGGCGCCGGCTCGCAAGAAGGCTTCGGCGACGACCGCTAGGTCTCCCGCGAGCCAGAAATACAAGGGCGGCCCGGTTGTCCGGGCCGCCCTTTTTCGTGCCGCGAATGTGACGCGCGGCCGCGGCCATCCATGCGAACATACACTGAACCTCACAGATGAATCGCGGGTGCGACGGATCGGTCCGCGCGGCCCCCGAGCGACTTCGTTAACCTAAGGCCATGGCTCTCGTTCCCGCGCTTGATCTCCGTCCCGTCCATGATGACCCGCCGCTCGCCGTGGCGCCGTCGAACATCGAGGCCGAACAGGCGCTGCTGGGCGCGCTGCTGTACGACAACGCCGCCTATGAACGGCTGAGCGACCGGCTGCAGGCGCGACACTTCTACGAACCGTTCCACCAGCGGCTGTTCGCGGCGCTGGAGACGCACATCCGCAAGGGCCAGCTGGCCGAGCCGATCCTGCTGGCCGACGAGTTCAAGAAGGATCCGGCGTTCGAGGAGCTGGGCGGGGTGCGCTACCTCGCCGACCTCGTCGACCGCGCCCCGCCGGCGGCCAACGCTCCCGACTACGCCCGCGCGATCTACGACCTGGCCCTGCGCCGCGATCTGATCCGCATCGGCGGCGAGATCACCGTCGAGGCCCAGGCCCACGACGCCGACGTTTCCGCCCGCGACCAGATCGAGGCGGCCGAACAGAAGCTCTACACCCTGGCCGAGAGCGGGACGTCCTCGACCGGGTTCATCCCGTTCGCCGACGCCCTGACCGGGGCCGTGCAGATGGCCGCGGAGGCCTACAGCCGCGACGGCGGCCTGGCGGGGGTCTCGACCGGCCTGACCGACCTCGACAAGCAGCTGGGCGGCCTTCACCCTTCGGACCTGTTGATCCTCGCCGGCCGCCCCTCGATGGGGAAGACCGCCCTGGCCACCAACATCGCCTTCCACGTCGCCCGCAACTATGCCTGGGAGCCGCAACCCGACGGCACGCGCAAAACGGTCAACGGCGGGGTGGTGGCCTTCTTCTCTCTGGAAATGAGCGCCGAGCAGCTGGCCATGCGTCTGCTGGCCGATGTGTCGGGCGTCTCGTCGGATCGCCTGCGCAAGGGCGAGATCGACGCCAGTGAGTTCGGCCGCGTCCGCGACGGGGCCATCGAGGTGCAGGAAGCGCCGCTGTTCATCGACGCCACCGGCGGCCTGTCGATCTCCAAGCTGACCGCCCGGGCCCGCCGCCTGAAGCGCCAGCACGGCCTGGACCTGATCGTGGTCGACTACCTCCAGCTGGTGACCACCGACGGCTCCAAGGGCGACAACCGGGTGCAGGAGGTGTCGGCCATCACCGGCGGCCTCAAGGCGCTGGCCAAGGAGCTGGGCGTGCCCGTCATCGCCCTGTCCCAGCTGTCGCGTCAGGTCGAGAACCGCGAGGACAAGCGGCCACAACTCAGCGACCTTCGGGAATCGGGCTCGATCGAGCAGGACGCCGACGTGGTCATGTTCGTCTATCGCGAGGCCTACTACCTGAGCCGCGCCGAACCGCGCGAGGGCACGCCCGAGCACATGACCTGGCAGGAAGACCTGGAGAAGATCAACAACATCGCCGAGGTGATCATCGGCAAGCAGCGTCACGGTCCGATCGGCACGGTGAAGCTGCACTTCCACGGCGACACGACCAAGTTCGGCAACCTCGCCCGCGAGGGCCGGTTCGACGTGCGGTGAAATCTCATTCCTTCGCCGCCCCCGGTGAGGATTGGCGCAAGCCGGCTTGACCCGCCCCACCTCGCCCCTTAGCCGCAGGCGATGACCGTCGCCCGGCTGACCATCGATCTCGACGCCCTGGCCCGCAACTACGCGGCGCTGCGGGACATGGCCGGCTGCGAGGCGGCGCCGGCCATCAAGGCCGACGGCTACGGCATTGGCGCCCCGGAGGCCGCCCTGCGGCTCTGGCGCGAGGGCGCGCGCAGCTTTCACGTCGCCCGGCTTGAAGAAGGCGTGGTCCTGCGACGAGCGCTCGGCGGCCGTGAGGCCCGGATCTACGTCCTCGATGGCCCGACGCCGGGATCGCAGGAGACACTGCGCGCGGCGGGGCTGACGCCGGTGATCAACAGCCTCGACCAGGCCGGCGCCTGGGACGGCCCGGCGGCGATCCACATCGACACCGGCAT
>DAORNX010000175.1:409-2409 GCA_035441225.1 Caulobacter sp. | reverse complement strand
CGGCGTGATGCTGGTGATGAGCCACCTGGCCTGCGCCGGCCAGCCAGACCACCCGATGAACGCCGTTCAGCTCGCCCGCTTCCGCCAGGCCCGGGCACTGTTCCCCGGCGCGCCGGCCAGCCTCGCCAGCTCGGGCGGCATCTTCCTCGGCCGGGACTACGCCTTTGACCAGGTGCGGCCGGGCATCAGCCTGTTCGGCGGCGGGCCGCACGATCGGGCCGACGGCCGCATCGCCGCGGTGGCCACGCTTGAGGCGGCAATCCTGCAGCTGCGCCGCGTTCCGGCCGGTGAGACGATTGGCTACGGGGCGGCCTTCACGGCCGAACGCGAGCTGCAGGTCGCCATCCTCGGGGCCGGCTACGCCGACGGCGTGCCCTGGAGCGCCAATCCGAAGGGCGCGGTGTGGTTCGAGGGCGCGCGCCGCCGGATGGTCGGGCGCATTTCGATGGACATGATCGCCGTCGACCTGACCGGCTGCGAAACGGCCCGGCCCGGCGCGCTGGTCGAGATTCTCGGCGCCAACCTGCCGGTCGACGATGCGGCGGCGGCGGCCGGCACGACATCCTACGAGCTGCTCACCCGCCTTTCGACCCGCGCCAAACGGCGCTGGATCGGCGCAGAGCCCCCGGCCGCCTAGTTGTAGGCGGCCGCCCCGATCGCCGCCGCGCCGATCGCCCCGGCCGCGCCCATCAGGGTGATCATGCTGACCACCATGGCGATAACGGCGTAGATCACGATCATCAGCACCACCACGACCAGGGTGTAGACCATGGCCTTGTCAGCCGAGACCTTCATCAGCCGCGGCAGGCCGACGTAGAGCAGATAGAGGCTGTAGAGGCCGACGATACCGAGGAAGGACAGCATCGGCACCAGCTGGAAGACCCCCGCCACCCAGGCCGCGGTGCCGCTGTAGGCGGCGACCTTGAACGCCTGGATGCGGTTGCTCGTCCCGCCGAAGCTGGGGGCCAGGCCATCGATCACCAGGGCCATGACATAGACGCCCGCCAACCCCAGGACGTAGCCCGCCAGGGCGGCCACCAGGGTGAAGGGGGCGAAGATGAAGCTGTGGAACAACAGGCCTCCCAGGAAGCCGCACACCGGCCCAATGGCCGCCAGGACCATCACATAGCCCTGGTACAGGCCCTTGACCGTCGCCGGCTCGGCGTCGATCGCCTCCCAGGTCGGGGCGGGCCTCAGCAGGATGTCCTGCACACGCTGGGCAAGCCCCGACGAACTTCCGCCTCCATCGACAACGCTCATGACACCCTCCGTGGGTTGATCCTGACTCCCCTGACAGGCGAGCCTAGCGAACTCGGCGGCGATGGCGAAACACGGTTCCGCGAACGGACTGCCGCCGAACGGCCGCGCGGGGGCCGGCGTTTGCCGGTATTGTGCGGCCGATCCACGAATCAGGAGACCGCATGGCCCGCGACGGCGCCGTCTATGTCTGCCAGGCCTGCGGCGCGGCCCAGTCGAAGTGGGCCGGCCAGTGCCCGGCCTGCAGCGCCTGGAACAGTCTTGTCGAAGAGGTCACCTCGCGGCCGCCCGGCGCCCTGACCCCAACCAAGGGTCCCAGGTCGCGCGGCCTGACCTTCGAGGGCCTGCAGAGCGACAGCCCTGCCCCGCCGCGCATCGTCACCGGCGTCGACGAGTTCGACCGCGTCTGCGGCGGCGGCGTGGTGCCGGGCAGCGCCATCCTGGTCGGCGGCGACCCCGGGGTCGGCAAGTCGACCCTCCTGCTGCAGGTGGTCGCCCAGGCCGCGCTGCGCGGCGTCGCCTGCGCCTACATCTCCGGCGAGGAGGCGATCGAGCAGGTGCGCAGCCGCGCCGGCCGCATGGGCCTGGCCGACGCCCCGGTCAGGCTGGCGGCAGAGACCTCGCTGCGCGACGTGCTGGACGGGCTGAAGAAGGAGCGGTTCGACCTGGTGGTGATCGACTCGATCCAGACCATGTGGAGCGACGCCCACGAGGCCGGACCCGGCTCGGTGACCCAGGTACGC
>DAORNX010000175.1:0-334 GCA_035441225.1 Caulobacter sp. | reverse complement strand
GGCCAGATCGCCGGCCCCCGTGTCGTCGAGCACATGGTCGACGCAGTGCTGAGCTTCGAGGGCGAGCGCGGCTATCCGTTCCGCATCCTGCGCGGGGCCAAGAACCGCTTCGGCGCGACCGACGAGATCGGCGTGTTCGAGATGGGCGACGCGGGTCTGACCGAGGTGATCAACCCGTCGGCCCTGTTCCTCAACGCCGGCGGCGAGCGCGCGGCCGGGGCGGCGGTGTTCGCCGGCATCGAGGGCAGCCGCCCCGTGCTGGTGGAGTTCCAGGCGCTGGTGGCCCCGTCGGCCTACGGCACCCCGCGCCGGGCCGTTGTCGGCTGGGACTCGG
>DAORNX010000174.1:0-5358 GCA_035441225.1 Caulobacter sp. | reverse complement strand
CCAGCCCCACCCGGGCTTGCATTTCCGCCCTCCATCCCCTACATGCGCGCCTCATCACGCACGCGGACGTTCGGGTCGGCCGGGGAGACATCCCGTCCAATCCGTTCCGGTCCCTGAGAGATCAGGGGTTTGTCCGCGGAGGCGATAACCGGAAAAAGGACAAGACCCCATGGCTCTCCCCGAGTTCTCCATGCGTCAGCTGCTTGAAGCGGGCGCCCACTTCGGCCACCAGACGCACCGCTGGAACCCGAAGATGGACCGCTACATCTTCGGCTCGCGCTCGAACATCCACATCATCGATCTGTCGCAGTCGATCCCGCTGCTGCACCAGGCCCTCGTCAAGGTCCGCGAAGTCGCGGCCGCGGGCGGCCGGGTGCTGTTCGTCGGCACCAAGCGCCAGGCGTCGGACCCGGTGGCCACGGCCGCCAAGCGCTGCGCCCAGTACTATGTCAATCACCGCTGGCTCGGCGGCACCCTGACCAACTGGCGCACCATCTCCGGCTCGATCTCGCGCCTGCGCGAGCTGGAAGGCGTGCTCGAGGGCGACGGCGGCGGCCGTTCCAAGAAGGAACTGCTGAACCTGACCCGCGAGCGCGACAAGCTCGAGCTGAGCCTGGGCGGCATCAAGAACATGGGCGGCATCCCCGACATCATGTTCGTGATCGACACCAACAAGGAAGCGATCGCCATCCTCGAGGCCCGCAAGCTGAACATCCCGGTCATCGCGATCCTGGACACCAACTGCGATCCTGACGGCATCACCTATCCGATCCCGGGCAACGATGACGCGGCCCGCGCCATCCAGCTGTACTGCGACCTGATCGCCGACTCCGTGCTCGACGGCATGGCCGCCGGCGTGGTGGCCAGCGGCGTCGACATCGGCGCCTCGGAAGCCCCGGTCGAGCCCGCGCTCGCCCGAGAGATGACGCCGGAGCCCGCTCCCGCCGCCGCCGCCGCTGAACCGGAGGCCGTCGCGGCCCCGGAACCGGCTCCGGCCGAAGCCCAGGCGGCCACCGAAGCGGCGCTCGACGCCGTGCCGGAAGAGCCCGCCGCCAGCTGATCGTCGCCCGCACGGGGACCTTGAGCTTCACACACCCTTCGCAGCCGGGCGGTAACGCCCGGCCGCACCCCTATAAGTCCGAACTCAGGAGGACATGACATGGCGGAAATCACCGCGGCGCTGGTCAAGGACCTGCGCGAAAAGACCGGCGTCGGCATGATGGACTGCAAGAAGGCCTTGCAGGAAAACAATGGCGACATGGACGCCTCGATCGACTGGCTGCGCGCCAAGGGCCTCAGCAAGGCGGCCAAGAAGGCCGACCGCGCGGCGGCCGAGGGCCTGATCGCCATCGCCACCCGCAAGGACGGCGCGGGCATGAGCGCCGCGGTCATCGAGCTGAACGCCGAGACCGACTTCGTCGCCCGCAACGAGCTGTTCCAGACGGCCGCGCGCAAGACCGCCCTGGCGGCGCTCGACGTCGCCGGCGGCGTCGAGGACATCGTCGCGGCCACCACGGCCGACGGCGAGGTCATCGGCGACATGGTCACCCAGCTGATCGCCACGATCGGCGAGAACATGATGGTGCGCCGCTCGGCCAGCTTCACCGTCTCGCCGGGCGCCATCGGCGCCTATGTGCACAACGCCGTCGCGCCGGACCTCGGCAAGATCGGCGTGCTCGTCGCGCTGGAAGGCGCCGGCGACCAGGCGGCCCTGCAGGAGCTCGGCCGCAAGATCGCCATGCACGTGGCCGCGACCAATCCGATGTCGCTGTCGACCGACGACCTGGACCAGGCCAACGTCGAACGCGAACGCGCCGTGTTCACCGAGCAGGCGCTGGCCTCGGGCAAGCCCGAGTCGGTGGTCGAGAAGATGGTCGAGGGCCGGATCCGCAAGTTCTACGAGGAAGTCGTGCTGCTCAAGCAGGCCTTCGTCATGAACCCGGACCAGACCATCGAACAGCTGGTCGAGGCCACCGGCAAGGAGCTGGGCGCGCCGATCAAGGTGGTCGGCTTCGTGCGCCTGGCCCTGGGCGAGGGCGTCGAGAAGGAAGTCAGCGACTTCGCCGCCGAAGTCGCCTCGATGACCGGCGGGAACTGATCCCGCTGCTGACGTTCTGAAGAGGGCGCCTCCGGCTAACGCTGGGGGCGCCCTTGGTTTATGTTGACCGCCAACTGACTCGCATGCCGCCCGGAAACCCATGCCGACCAAGACCTACAAGCGAATCCTGGTGAAGGTGTCCGGCGAGGTGCTGATGGGCGACTCCGCCTTCGGCATCGATATGGGCACCGTCGAGGCCGTGGCCCGTGACCTCAAGCAGGTCGCCGACAGCGGCGTCGAGCTGTGCCTCGTCATCGGCGGCGGCAACATCTTCCGGGGCCTGGCCGGCGCGGCCAAGGGCATGGAGCGGGCCAGCGCCGACTACATGGGCATGCTCGCCACGGTGATGAACGCCCTGGCCATGCAGGACGCGCTCGAGCGCATCGGCGTCTCGACCCGCGTGCAGTCGGCCATTCCCATGCCGACCGTCTGCGAACCGCTGATCCGCCGCCGCGCCGAACGCCATCTCGAAAAGGGCCGGGTGGTGATCTTCGCCGCCGGCACCGGCAATCCGTTCTTCACCACCGACAGCGGCGCGGCGCTGCGGGCGGCGGAAATGAACTGCGACGCCCTGTTCAAGGGCACCAGCGTGGACGGCGTCTACACGGCCGATCCGAAGAAGGACAAGTCGGCCCAGCGGTTTGACCGGCTGACCTATCACGATGTCCTGTCGCGCGACCTGAAGGTCATGGACGCCTCGGCGATCAGCCTGATGCGCGAGAACGGCATTCCGATCGTGGTCTTCTCGATCCGCGAGCGGGGCAATCTGATGAAGGTGTTGCGCGGCGAGGGCGTTCACACCGTGATCTCCGAAGCTGCATAGGAAGAAGAGGGAGCCTGGACATGGCCGCCGGCGAGAAACCCGTGCTGAGCAACTACAAGAGCCGGATGGAGAAGGCCGCCCAGGCTCTGAAGGAGGAGTTCGCCAGCCTGCGCACCGGCCGCGCCTCCGCCAGCCTGCTCGACCAGGTGATGGTCGAGGCCTACGGCAACACCGTGCCGCTGAACCAGGTCGGCTCGGTTAGCGTGCCCGAGCCGCGTTCGATCAGCGTCAGCGTCTGGGATCGCGGCCTGGTGGTCTCGGTCGAGAAGGCCATCCGCAACTCCGGCCTGGGCTTCAATCCGGTCGTCGAGGGGCAGAACCTGCGGGTGCCGATCCCGCCGCTGACCGAGGAGCGCCGCCGGGACCTGGTCAAGATCGCCGGCAAATACGCGGAACAGCAGAAGATCGCTGTCCGCAACGTGCGTCGCGACGCGATGGACGACCTGAAGAAGGCCGAGAAGGACGGGACCATCACCCAGGACGAGCACCGCCGGATGGACGGTGAGGTTCAGAAGATGACCGACGAGGCCGTCAAGCGCATCGACGAGACCTTGAAAACCAAAGAACAAGAGATCATGCAGGTTTAGGCTGTACGTCTCGCGGGGATGGCGCGCGACGGACATGAGGGAGTGGCGATGACGCCGACGGACGGGCCGCTGCATGTCGCCATCATCATGGATGGCAACGGGCGCTGGGCCAAACAACGCGGCCTGCCACGCACTTTCGGTCACCGGGAGGGCGTCAAGGCCCTCAAGCGCACGGTTGAGGCCGCGTCCGGCCTCGGCGTCGGCACCCTGACCGTGTTCGGCTTCTCCACGGAGAACTGGCGCCGGCCGATGGCCGAGGTCTCCGAACTGATGAGCCTGCTCAAGGCCTATGTGGAGAGCGACCTCGACCGTCTGGTTCGGGAAGGCGTCAAGGTCCGGGTGATCGGCCGCCGCACGGGCCTCAAACCGGATGTCCTGGCCATCATTGACCGGGCCGAGGCCCGCACGGCCGACAACACCAGTTTTCTGTTGCAGGTCGCCTTCAACTACGGTGGGCGGGCGGATATCGCCGACGCGGCACGCCGGTTCGCCGAGGCGGTCGAGCAGGGCAGGGCGCGGGCCGCCGATCTCGACGAGACGCTGTTCGAGCAATTCCTGTCGACCGCCGACACGCCCGCGCCGGACCTGATCGTCCGCACCAGCGGCGAACGGCGGATCTCCAACTTCCTGCTCTGGGAATGCGCCTACGCCGAACTGGTGTTCCAGGACGTCTACTGGCCGGACTACGGTCCCGACCACCTCAAGGCGGCGATCGCCGAATTCCGGGCCCGTGAGCGGCGTTATGGCGGAGCCGCGTCCGATGACGTCCTCGCCGCCGGCTAGGCGATTCGACTGGAACAACCTGTTCGTCCGCGTCGCCTCGGCCAGCGTGCTGATTCCGGCGGTCATCGTCGCCCTGTGGTTCGGCGGCTGGGCCTGGCTGCTGCTGGTCTCCGTCGGCGTGGCCCTGCTGGCCAACGAATGGGGCGTGATGAGCGCCCCGGTGGCGCCGGCGAGGATCGCCACGGCCGTGACGGTCGGCGTCCTGGCGGCGGTGTTCGCCATGTACTTCCACCAGCCCACCCTGGCGTGGGGGCTGGTCGTGGTCGGGGCGGCCCTGGCGGCTCTCGTCGCCCGGGGCACGGCCGAGCGGCCCGCCGACGCCGCCTATGGCGTCATCTACATCGCGCCCTGCGCCATCGCCCTGCTGTGGCTGCGGGGCGAGGAGCACGGTCGCAGCTGGGCGACCATGCTGTTCGCGGTGACCTGGTCGGCCGACATCTGCGCCTTTCTGGTCGGCAGTGCGCTCAAGGGGCCCAAGCTCTGGCCGCGCTTTTCGCCGAACAAGACCTGGTCGGGCTTCTTTGGCGGGCTCGTCGGTGCGATGATCGCCGCGGTCCTGGTCGCGACGTTTTCCGATGCGACCCTGGTCTGGTATGCGGCCGGCCTCGTCGGCCTGGCCGGCGGCCTGGCCACGATGGCTGGCGATCTTTGGGAGTCGGCCTTGAAACGGCGGTTTGGCGTGAAGGATTCAGGCGACCTGATTCCGGGACATGGGGGCCTGCTGGACCGTGTCGACGGCCTGATGTTCGCTTCGGTGGTCATCGCCGGGGCTCGGTTGATCGATCATTGGGGCTGGCCGGCTTGACCGCCGCCCGCACCGTTGTCGTTCTCGGCTCGACCGGATCGATCGGGGTTTCGACCCTCGACCTGTTCGACAAGTCGGGCTGCGAGGTCGACATCCTGGCCCTGACGGCCGGGCGCAATGTCGAGCGGCTGGCCCAGCAGGCGCTGCGCTGGCGTCCGCGAATCGCGGTGATCGAGCAGGACTCGCTGCTCGGAGAGCTGCGCGAACGGCTGAGCGGCAGCGGCATCGCCACCGCCGGCGGGGCCGCGGCGGTCGAGGAAGC
>DAORNX010000173.1:0-5385 GCA_035441225.1 Caulobacter sp. | reverse complement strand
CGGTTCGCGTCGCCAGCACGAGCGGCGGCGCCAGGTAGCCGGCAACCGCCGCGGTCTTCGACGCCTCGCCCTTCCAGACCGGCTGCGCCCCGTCGCCGCAGCCGGCGAGGAACAGAAGCGGGACGAGACC
Organism: Caulobacter sp.; assembly: GCA_035441225.1. Taxonomy (GTDB): domain Bacteria; phylum Pseudomonadota; class Alphaproteobacteria; order Caulobacterales; family Caulobacteraceae; genus Caulobacter. Next base: position 5,255 of record DAORNX010000173.1, on the reverse strand, counting down.
CGCCATGACGCTGAACCGATCCGACACGACTCTTGCAACCCCGCGCTCAACACCCGATCATGCGGATCATAGTCACACGGCGCGCCACCGAGCGCGCCTTTTTCATCCCTGGAGCCCCGCGGCGATGTCCAGCCTGTCCGCCCCCGTGGATTCCGTCTGCGTCTACTGCGGTTCCTCCAACGACGCCGACCCCGCCTTCCTCGCCGCCGCCTACGCCATTGGCGGCGATATCGCCCGCGCGGGGCTGAAGTTCGTCTATGGCGGCGGCGGGGTCGGGTTGATGGGCGCCAGCGCGCGCGGGGCCCACGACGCGGGCGGTCGCGTCCTGGGCATCATTCCCGACTTCCTGCAGGATCGCGAACAGCCCTTCAGTGACGTCGAAACGATCGTCGTCCACTCCATGCACGAGCGGAAGATGATGATGTTCGAGCGCGCCGACTCGTTCGCCGTGTTGCCGGGCGGCATAGGGACGCTGGAGGAGATCGTCGAACTGCTGTCCTGGCAGCGGCTGGGCCTGCACGCCAAGCCGGTCGTGTTCTACAATCCCCGCGGCTTCTGGGATCCGCTGTTCGAGCTGTTCCACCACACTATTCGCGAACGGCTGTCGCCGCCGGAGTTCGCGCGGGCGTGGCGGTCCGTTGACGTCGTCGAGGACCTGGTGCCCGCCATCCTCGCCATGGGCGAGGACTCCGGCGGCGGGGCGGACCCGCGCACGAGCGATCTGACCTGACCGGCGGGGGCCGCGGCCCCCGACCTCAGGCGGTTTCGCCGGCCAGACGCCGCGCGGCCTTGTCCCGCCCGATCAGCGGCAGCAATGGCCCCATCTCGGGCCCATGGTCCAGGCCCGTCAGGGCCCGGCGCAGCGGCATGAACAGACCACGCCCCTTGGCCCCGGTCCGCTCCTTCACCGCCGTGGTCCAGGCGCTCCAGGTCCCGCCGTCGAGGGCTGCGGGCAGCAGTTCACCGGCCGCCGCGACGACCGCGGCGTCCTCGGGCGCGATCAGCGGGTCGACCGCGCCGCTGACCACCCGGACCCAGTTCGAGACCCCGGAGAACAGGCCCAGGTTCGAACGGATCGCCAGCCAGAAGGCCTCGCCCAGGTCCGCGCCCAGGTTGGCCAGCCGCGGCTGCGCCTCGGCGTAGGGCATGGCGTGCAGCACCGCCGCGTTCAGCCGTGACAGGTCGGCCGGATCGTAGCGGCCCGGATGACGCGCCATCTTGCCGAAGGTGAAGGCCGCGGCCAGGGCATCCAGACTCTCGCCGGGTTCAAGGGGGTCGGAGGTGCCGATCCGCGCCAGATGCGAAACCACGGCCAGGGGCTCGTAGCCGCTCTCGCGCAGGTCCATGATCGACATCGAGCCCAGCCGCTTGGACAGGCCCTCGCCGTCCGCCCCGACGAGCAGGGTGGTGTGGGCGAAGTGCGGCGCCTTCGCGCCCAGGGCCTCGAAGATCTCGATCTGCGCGCCCGTATTGGTCACGTGATCCTCGCCGCGGATCACGTGGGTGATGGCCATGTCGATATCATCGACCACCGACGGCAGGGTGTAGAGGAAGGCGCCGTCCTCGCGGATCAGCACGGGGTCCGACATCGAGGCGGTATCGACCTCGCAGTCGCCGCGGGCCAGATCGTGCCACCTGACCCGCTTGCCCTCGAGCCGGAACCGCCAGTGCGGCCGGCGGCCATCGGCCTCCAGCGTCGCCCGCTCGGCGGCGGTCAGTTTGAGCGCGGCGCGGTCGTAGATCGGCGGCTGGCCGCGCGACAGCTGCACCTTGCGGCGGCGGTCGAGCTCCTCGCCGGTCTCGTAGGCCGGATACAGGCGGCCGCTGGCTTTCAGCCGCTCCATCGCCTCGCGATAGAGCGGGAAGCGCGCCGACTGCTTGTGCTTCTCGTCCCAGACCATGCCAAGCCAGGTCAGGTCGGTCTCGATGCCCTGCTCGTATTCGAGGGTCGAGCGCTCGATGTCCGTATCGTCGATGCGCAGCACGAACTGCCCGCCCTGCGACCGCGCGAACAGCCAGTTGATCAGGCCGGTGCGAATGTTGCCGACATGCAGCCGCCCGGTGGGCGACGGCGCGAAACGGACCCTTACGGTCATGGGATGGACGTCCTTCTCAGAGCGGGGCTAGGTCGGCTCTGGGAGGCTCGAAGTCAAGATGAGAGGACGGAGGGGACATGTACCGAAGGTACGTGTCCCCAAAATTCGCCGCTTCGAAAATCGGGGACTCGCACCTTCGGTACAGGTCCCCTGCAGATCAGTCGTCGCGATGGACCCGTTCGCGGCGCTCGTGCCGCTCCTGGGCCTCGAGGCTCAGAGTCGCCACCGGGCGGGCTTCCAGCCGGGCGAGGGTGATGGGCTCGCCCGTCTCCTCGCAGTAGCCGTAGGACCCGTCCTCGATTCGCCGCAGGGCCTCATCGATCTTCGAGATAAGCTTCCGCTGCCGGTCACGGGTGCGAAGTTCCAGAGCCCGGTCGGTCTCCGACGTGGCGCGATCGGCCAGGTCCGGATGATTCTCGGTCTCCTTCTGGAGATGTGTCACCGTCTCGCGAGATTCGCGAAGGATCTCATCCTTCCAGTTCAGCAGCTTTTGCTTGAAATACTCGAGCTGACGCTCGTTCATGAAAGGCTCGTCCTCGGAAGGACGATAGTCGACCTGTTCAGCCAGAACCGTAGCCGTCGCCATTTGACGCCTCACGCCCCCTTTACGCCACGCTCACAAGAGCGGGGCCTTATAACAAAAGCTCTGCAACGATCAATGAAGCTCGCGTTGGGCGGGCGTTCATGCCGCGACCCTCGCCTGTTCGAGCTTCGCCAGTTCGACCGCCGCGCGGGTTTCGATCTCGTTGAGCAGGCCCTCCAGCGGCCCGTCGTCGGTCGTCATGCGCTCCTCGCGCACCGCCCGCATCAGACGGTCCAGGTCGCGGCCAGACACCTCTCCGCCGATCAGGGCGACCTTCACCTCGTCGAGCACATCGAGAATGCGGCCGGCCCGGCCGACCGCGCGCCGACGGCGCTCGAGCGGCCCCCCGACATCCTGGAGAGCGATCAGGGCGTCGACCGAGCTGACGCCTCCGACTCCGGCGCTGCGCCCCACGTCCGGCGCAGCGCCGGCGCCACCGATGACCGGCAGCGAGAAGCCGCCCTGTCCCTGCGCCGGACGACCCGCCGCCCTGGCGCTTCCGAGCGATTCGACACCGCTGGATCCCGAGACTTTCATGAACGCGCTACGCCGCTCCAACCGATCCTGAGCGCCGACTGTCCGCGCTCAGGCTTGCAGCATGGTTAATGCCGGGCAAATTCTGCCGCGACACCCTGCCAGGACGGGGGAGGGGCCGATAACCTATTGCTTTTGCGGCAGTTTTATCTGGCGCGGATCTCGCATGGATGCGCGGGCAGTGCAGCGTGCGGCGGGAACGAGATGCGTCGATCGATAGTAGGCAGTCTGTTGCTGGCGGCGGCGTTGATGGTCGCCGGCCCGAGTTTCGCGAGTTCGCGGATCAAGGACGTCGTCGCCTTCGAGGGCGTGCGCGAGAACCAGCTGACCGGCTACGGCCTGGTGGTTGGACTTAACGGCACCGGCGACAACCTGCGCAACGCGCCAATGACCCGCCAGAGCCTCGAGGCGATGTTCGAACGGCTCGGGGTCAACGTCCGCGACACCAATCTCAACACAAAGAACGTCGCGGTGGTCATGGTCACGGCCAGGCTGCCGCCGTTCGCCGCGGCCGGCTCGGCCATCGACGTCACCGTCTCGGCCGCCGGCGACGCCAAGAGCCTGCAGGGCGGCACACTGCTGGTCACCGCCCTGATGGGCGCCGACGGCCAGGTCTATGCGGTGGCCCAGGGCACCGTTCAGACCGGCTCGGTCTCGGCCTCGGGCGCGTCAGGCTCTTCGGTCAGCAAGGGCGTGCCCACGGCCGGCCGGATCGCCGGCGGCGCGACCATCGAGCGGGAGACGGGCTTCCAGATGGGCCAGATGTCCGAGATGCGCATGACCCTGCGCAATCCGGACTTCACCACCGCCCAGCGGATCGCCACGGTGATCAACGGCCGGTTTCCCGGCACGGCGGTGGCCGACAACCCGACCATCGTCACCCTGCGCCCGCCGCCCGGACAAAGCATGGTCGGCTTCATGACGGCCGTGGAAACCCTCGAAATCGAACCCGACGCGCCCGCCAAGGTGATCGTCGACGAGGTCAGCGGCGTGATCGTGATGGGCGAGGCGGTGCGCATCTCCACCGTGGCCATCGCCCAGGGCAACCTGACCATCTCCGTGCAGGAAACGCCCCAGGTCAGCCAGCCCCAGCCGTTCAGCCGGGGCGGCGAGACGGTCGTCACCAGCCAGTCCAATGTCGCCGTCGACGAGGAACGGGGCCGCCAGCTGATCACCCTGCGCAACGGCGCGTCCCTGTCGAGCCTCGTGGCCGGCCTGAACGCCCTGGGCGTTACGCCGCGCGACATGATCTCCATCCTGCAGGCGATCAAGGCCGCCGGCGCCCTGCAAGCCGACATCGAGGTGATGTGATGGCCGCTCCCGTCGCCCTTCCCGCCGACATCCTCCTGGGCCAGGCCCAGGCCGCGACGGCCTCGACCGCCGACCTGGCGCGCAAGCGCAAGAGCGAGGAGGCCGCCCGCTCATTCGAGGCCTCGTTCCTGTCGACCATGCTGCAGCCGATGTTCGAAGGGCTGTCGACCGAGGCGCCGTTCGGTGGCGGCCAGGGCGAGGCGATGTTCAAGTCCTTCATGACGGACGCCATCGCCAAACAGACCGCCAAGCGCGGCGGCCTGGGGATCGGCGACATGGTCCAGCGCGAAATGCTCAAGCTCCAAGGTCTCAGTTAGAAAGACGTCCTCCCATGGCCCTCGACGCCCGCGACGCGACCGATCGCGTTGACCAGCTGATCGTCCTCACCGACCGCCTGACCGCCCTGATGGCCCAGCAGTGTCTGGCCTTCGAGCAGCGCCGGCCGCAGGACGCCGCGGCGCAGATGGAGGAGCTGTCGAAGCTGGCCAACATCTACCGGCATGAGTCGACCCGCGTCCGCCAGGCGCCGACCCTGATCGAGGCGGCGCCGCTCGAGCAGCGCATGCGGCTGATGCAGGCGACCGAGGCGTTCGACGCCGTGCTGGCCCGCCAGGGGCGCGCCCTGGAGGCGGCCCGCACCGTCACCGAGGGCCTGGTCCGGGCCATCGCCGAGGAGGTCGCCTCTCAGCGCACCACCGGGGCCGGCTACGGGCCGGCCGCCACCGGCAAGG
>DAORNX010000172.1:0-5391 GCA_035441225.1 Caulobacter sp. | reverse complement strand
GAGTTCCCATGCATGTTCCCCTGCTTGATCTGAAAGCCCAGCTTGCGCCCATCGGCCAGCTCGATGACGCCGGCCACGCCGATCGCGTCGTCGGCCGCGCCGTGCCGCACGGTGTCGCCGGTCGCGTCGGCCGGGCCGAGGCCGAAGGCGTCCCAGTGGGCGCTGAACATGATGCTCTCGTCGGGGTGGGTCGCGCCGGGAATCCTGGCCAGCACATTGCGGCTGACGAGCCGGTCGACCTTGAGCGGATAGTCGGCCGAGAAGCTCGCCCCGGCCAGGGTCACGGGCCGGAAGGCGGCCGTGCGGGCGCGCAGCTTCTCGGCCTCGAAGTCGAGCCCGGCCTTGCGGAACAGGTCGACGGCCACGTCGCGCTGGATCCAGCCCTGCAGCAGCAGGCGCGCGGCGGCCGGGTCATCGCGCACGACGTCGAAGCTCTCGCCGTTGGAGGCCACCACCGTGGTCCAGGGATAGGCCGCTCCGGCCGTCTCGTGCACGATCAGGGCGCCGATGGCCCCCCGCCGAACCGCTTCCTCGTACTTGTAGCTCCAGCGGGCGTAGTAGGTCGCCGCCTGGCCGCCGAACTTGCCCGCGACCGCGTCGCCGGGCCCGGCCTCGAAGTCGGGGTCGTTGATCAGGAAGACGGCGATCTTGCCCTTCAGGTCGACGCCCTTGAAGTCGTCCCAGCCGCGCTCGGGCGCGCTCACGCCGTAGCCGACGAACACCAGCGGGGCCTTGTCGATGGTCACCCGGTCCACCGGCCGCTGGGTGGCGGCCATGATCTCGCGGGTCTGGACCAGCGGCCGGGTCCCGCCACCGACGGTCAGGCTGAGGATCGCGTCGCCGGGCACGACGAAGCGGTTGAGGGCCACCTCCTGGGTCCAGCCGCCGTTGTCGCCGGCGGGTTCGAGCCCCAGCGCCTTGAACTGGCCGACCAGGTAGTCGATCGTCCCCGGCTCGCCCGGACCACCGGGCGCGCGGCCGGCCAGGGCCGGGTCGGCCAGGGCCTTGACGTGGGCGGCCAGCCGGTCGGGCGAGACCACGCCCGGCGTCTGGGCCAGGGCCGGCGCCGCCAGCAGAGCGGCCAGGGCCAGGGCCGCGAAAGGTCGAAGGGTCATAGGGGTCACCGCCACTGCGCCGGCGTTTCGAGCGCCAGCATTTCATCATAGGTCGGCCGCCGCCGGATCACCGCGAACCGGTCGCCATCGACCAGCACCTCGGGAACCAGGGGGCGGGAATTGTACTCGCTGGCCATGGCCGCGCCGTAGGCCCCGGCGCTCATGAAGGCGACCAGGTCGCCGGCCGCCAGCGGCGGCAGAAGCCGGTCGCGCGTGAAGGTGTCCCCCGTCTCGCAGACCGGCCCGACCACGTCGCAGGGGACCGGCGTCGCGTCGGTGGCCCGGACCGGCCGGATGTCGTGGAACGCCTCGTACATCGCGGGCCGGATCAGGTCGTTCATCGCCGCGTCGAGCACCAGGAACCGCCGGCCTTCCGGCCGCACGTTCAGATGGGTCACCCCGGCCAGCAGCACCCCGGCGTTGGCCGCGATCACCCGGCCCGGCTCGAAGGCGAAGCGCACGTCCTCCAGCCCGGCCATGACCCGCCCCACCATCGCCGCATAGGCCTCCGGCCCTGGCGGGTCGGGCATGTCGAAATAGGGCACGCCCAGCCCGCCCCCGAGGTCGAGCCGCTCGACGGTCAGGCCCTCGCCGCGCAGGGCCTCGACCAGGCGGCGCATGCGCGTGAAGGCCGCCTCGAACGGGGCCAGGTCGGTGATCTGGCTGCCGATGTGGCAGGCCACGCCGAGCGGCTTGAGGTGCGGATGGTTGGCGGCGTTGGCGTAGAGTCGCGCGGCCTCGTCGAACGACACGCCGAACTTGTTCTCGGCCTTGCCGGTGGCGATCTTGGCGTGGCCGCCGGCGGCGACGTCGGGATTGACCCGGAACACGACCGGCGCCCGCAGGCCGAGGCTCCCGGCCACCTCGGCGACCAGCGTCAGCTCCGGCTCGGACTCGACGTTGATCTCCGACACCCCGGCCGTCAGGGCGAAGGCGATCTCGCCGCGGGTCTTGCCGACGCCGGAGAAGACGATCCGCTCGCCCGGGATGCCGGCGGCCAGCGCCCGGCGGATCTCGCCCTCGGACACGGTGTCGGCGCCCGCGCCCAGCTCGCCCAGCACCCGCAGCACGGCCACGTTGCTGTTGGCCTTGACCGCATAGGCGATCAGCGGGTCGCCGAGGCCGGCCTCGACGAGGGCCTGACGGAACACGGTGAAGTGCCGCTCCAGGGTCGCGCGCGAATAGACATAGACGGGCGTCCCCACGACCTCCGCGATCCGGGAGAGGGGCGTGTCCTCGCAATGGAGCTCGCCGCCCCGGACCTCGAAATGGTTCACGCCTGGTCCAATCCGGGTTCGAAGTCGGTCCGGCCATCAACGCCGGCACTGTCATCCCGGCCGGAGCGAGGCGCGGAGCCGGGACCCAGATTCGGCCTCACACACATCGGTTGGGATTCAATCTGGGTCCCGGATCGTCCTTCGGACGTCCGGGATGACAGTTGAGTGGGTGCGGGATCCATGCGTGAAGCGTCAGCCGACAACAGAGTGGCTTTCTACTGCGGATTGGAGCCGGGGATCGGCGCGTCGCGCGCCGTCCGGCCGTCGGTCGCCGGATCCATCACCGTGCCGGTCGTGCCGGATTTCGCCGGCTCGGCGCCCGGGCCCGGTCGTTCGAGCTCGCCCAGCCGGCCGCAGCCGGCCAGCGCCAGGCCCGCGAGGGCCAGAGACAGGATCTGGGCCTTGGTCTTCATCGCAGGATGTCCTTCCAGCGCGTGATCTGGGACCGGACCTGGTCCGGCGCGGTTCCGCCGTAGCTTACGCGGCTTGCCGACGAGGCGGCAGGGGTCAGCACGGTGAAAACGTCCTCGCCGATGCCCTGGTTCAGCGCCTGCAGCTCGACCAGCGGCAGGTCGGCCAGGTCGACGCCCAGCTGCTCGGCGCGCTTCACCGCCGCGCCGGTGATGTGGTGGGCGTCGCGGAACGGCAGGTCGAGTTCGCGCACCAGCCAGTCGGCCAGGTCCGTGGCGGTCGAGAAGCCCGCCCCGGCGGCGGCGGCCATCCGGTCCACGTTCGGCTGCAGGTCGGCGATCATGCCGGTCATCGCCAGCAGGCTGAGCTCCAGCGCGTCGAACGCCTCGAAGGTCGGGACCTTGTCCTCCTGCATGTCCTTCGAATAGGCCAGCGGCAGGCCCTTCATGACCACGGTCAGGCTGCTCAGCGAGCCGAGAATCCGCCCGACCTTGGCCCGGATCAGCTCGGCCGCGTCGGGGTTCTTCTTCTGCGGCATGATCGAGCTGCCGGTGGTGAAGGCGTCGCTGAGGGTGATGAAGCCGAACTGCGGCGTCATCCACAGCACGATCTCTTCGGCCAGTCGCGACAGGTGGGTGGCGCAGATGCTGGCCGCCGACAGGGCCTCCAGGGCGAAGTCGCGGGCTGACACGCTGTCCAGCGAATTGGCCGTCGGCCGGTCGAAGCCCAGCGCTGCGGCGGTCATCTGCCGGTCGATCGGGAACGGCGAGCCGGCGAGGGCGGCGGCGCCCAGCGGGCATTCGTTCATCCGGATGCGCGCGTCCCTGAACCGGGCGGCGTCGCGACCGAACATCTCGACATAGGCCATCAGATGGTGGCCGAACGTCACCGGCTGGGCCGGCTGCAGGTGGGTGAAGCCCGGCATCAGCACGGCGGCGTGCGCTTCGGCCTTGGCCAGCAGCGCCGTCTGCAGCGCGACCAGCTGGGCCGCCGACCGGTCGCAGGCGTCCCGCACCCAGAGCCGGAAATCGAGCGCCACCTGGTCGTTGCGCGAGCGGGCGGTGTGCAGCCGGCCGGCCACCGGCCCGATCAGCTCGCGCAGCCGCGCCTCCACATTCATGTGGATGTCCTCGAACTCGTCGCGGAACGGGAAGGTCCCGGCTTCCATCTCGGCGACGATGGCCGAAAGGCCGCTCTGGATTTGCGCCGCGTCCTCGCTAGATATGACGCCAGTCTTCGCCAGCATGGCGGCGTGGGCCTGCGACCCGGCAATATCCTGGGCCGCCAGGCGCCGGTCGAAGCCGATGGAGACGTTGATCGCCTGCATCAGGGCGTTGGGACTCGCCGAGAACCGACCGCCCCACATCGCCTGTCCAGCACCGGCCCTATTCGAGGATTTGTCAGTCATATGAGCGAAGTCCAGCCGGCGAAACCCAGGCCCGACCTGTTGAAGTGGGCCATCCGGGGCGCCGCCCTGATCGGCGTCGCGGCGGTTCTATACGTCATCGTCAGCGCCTCCATCAAACCCAAGAGCGACACGGACTTGCGACAATTCGCGAAGGGCGGGCTGGTCAAGCTGGTGGTGCCCGCCGCGCCGACGCCCGCCCCGACGGCGGGCTTCACCGACGCCGACGGCAAGGCCATGACCCTGGCCGACTTCAAGGGCCAGATCGTGGTGGTCAACCTGTGGGCCACCTGGTGCGCGCCATGCCGGCTGGAGATGCCGACGCTGGCGAAGCTGCAGGCCGCCTACCAGACCCAGCCGGTGCAGGTCGTGGCCATCAGCGTCGACCGCGACGCCGACCTCAATCTGGCCAGGGCCGACATCGCCCGCAACGCGCCGCTCAAGCTCTACCGCGATCCCGGCTACAAGTTCGCCTTCGGCATGAAGCCGGCGGCGCAGGGCTTCCCGACGACGGTCATCTACGACAAACAGGGCCGCGAGCGCGCCCGCCTGAGCGGCGGCGCCGACTGGAACGGCAAGGAAGCCCGGGCCCTGATCGAGACGCTGCTGAAGGAGTAGGGGGGAGCTGGACGCGGGGGACATGTTCGCATTTGCCCCGCAAATGCGTACGTGTCCCCAAGCGAGCGCGGGCGGTGATCATTTACGCGCGGATGGATGGGGACACGTACGGATTGCTGCGCAATCCGAACATGTCCCCCGGCTACCGCCCACTCCACGCCGGCTTGCGCTTGCCGATGAACGCGTCGATGCCCTCGCCGGCGTCCTCGGCCATCATGTTTCCGGCCATCACCCCGGCGGCGTAGGCATAGGCCTGGTCCAGCGGCAGGGCGGCCTGGCGGGCGAACATGGCCTTGCCGGTGCGCACGGCGACAGGGCTCTTGGCGGCGATCTCGCCGGTCAGGGCGTCGACGGCGGCGTCGAGGTCCGCGTCCGGCGCGACGCGGCTGACCAGGCCGTGGGCGAGGGCCTCGGCGGCGCTGATGAACCGGCCGGTGAACAGCATGTCCAGCGCGACCTTCGAGCCCACCGCGCGCGACAGGGGTACGGCCGGCGTCGAGCAGAACAGGCCGACATTGATTCCCGAGACGGCGAACCGCGCGCTCTCCCCGGCCACGGCCAGGTC
>DAORNX010000171.1:5255-5461 GCA_035441225.1 Caulobacter sp. | reverse complement strand
TGTCGCCCTGCGCCAGCTGGGCCGCTATCCCGAGGCCGCCGACGCGGCCGGCCAGGTGCTGGTGATCGAGCCGGACAATACCGAGGCCCTGCTCGAAGCCGCCCGCGCCCAGATCGGCAGGGGACAGGGCTTCTACGCCATCGAGCCGGCCCGGCATGCCCAGGCCCTCGCCCCGCGCGACTGGCGGCCCGTGTCGTTGCTGGCGG
>DAORNX010000171.1:933-5085 GCA_035441225.1 Caulobacter sp. | reverse complement strand
CGGGCCGACGCCCGGGTGCGCCAGAACCTGGCGCTGGTCATCGGCCTGCAGGGGCGCCTGCCCGAGGCCGAGCAGTTGGTCCGCCAGGACCTGCCGCCGGACCAGGCGGCCAACAACATCGCCTGGCTCAAGGCCGCCACCGCCCGGGCCCCCACGGGCGAGGGCAGGTCCTGGAGCGCGGTCACCGGCGGCGGCTCCTGATCACCGCCGCGGGGGGTGGACGTCGCCCGCCCCGCTCGCTATACGCCGCCGCGGCCGCCTCGCGCGGCCCTACAACTGATCCCAGTCCACGCGCCGAGGAGCCTGTCGAAGGGCGCGCTGGATCGACCCGGCAGGCGGGAGGATCGTATCCATGGCCAATGTGACCGTTGTCGGCGCCCAGTGGGGTGACGAGGGCAAGGGCAAGATCGTCGACTGGCTGAGCAACCGCGCCGACGTGGTCGTGCGGTTCCAGGGCGGCCACAACGCCGGTCACACCCTGGTCGTGGACGGCAAGGTCTACAAGCTGGCCCTGCTGCCGTCCGGGGTGGTCCAGGGCAAGCTGTCGGTGATCGGCAACGGCGTGGTCGTCGACCCGTGGCACCTGCTGTCGGAAATTTCCAAGATCGCAGACCAGGGCGTGGCCATCACGCCCGACCTGCTGGTGCTGGCCGACAACGCCTGCCTGATCCTGCCCGTGCACCGTGATCTTGACCAGGCCCGTGAGGCCGCCTCGACCCAGAAGATCGGCACCACCGGCCGCGGCATCGGTCCGGCCTACGAGGACAAGGTCGGACGCCGGGCGATCCGCGTCGCCGATCTGGCCGATCCCGATGCGCTCGAAGCCAAGATCGACCGGCTGCTGTCGCACCACGGCGCGCTGCGCCGGGGCCTGGGCCTGCCCGAGGCCGACGGCAAGGCCCTGCTGGCCGAGCTGCTGGCGATCGCGCCGAAGATCCTGCCCTACGCCCAGCCGGCCTGGCGCCTGCTCGACCAGGCCTACAAGGCCGGCCGCCGCATCCTGTTCGAGGGCGCCCAGGGCGCCCTGCTCGACGTCGACCACGGCACCTATCCGTTTGTGACCTCGTCGAACACGGTGGCCGGCCAGGCGGCGGCCGGGTCGGGCATGGGGCCGCGCGGTCCGGGCTATGTGCTGGGCATCGTCAAGGCCTACACCACCCGGGTCGGCGAGGGCCCGTTCGCGGCCGAGCTCGACGACGAGGTCGGCAGGCACCTGGCGACCGTCGGTCGCGAGGTCGGGGTCAACACCGGCCGGCCGCGACGCTGCGGCTGGTTCGATGCGGTGCTGGTGCGCCAGTCGGTGGCCATCAACGGCATCGCCGGCATCGCCCTGACCAAGCTGGACGTGCTGGACGGTCTCAGGACCCTCAAGATCTGCGTCGGCTACGAGATCAACGGCAAGACCTTCGACTACCTGCCCGCGGGCATGTGCGACCAGGCGGCGGCCAGGCCGATCTACGAGGAGATGGAGGGCTGGATCGACAGCACCGCCGGGGCCCGCTCGTTCAAGGACCTCAACGCCAGCGCCATCAAGTACGTCCGGCGGATCGAGGAACTGATCGGCGCGCCGGTCGCCCTGCTCTCGACGAGTCCGGAGCGGGACGACACCATCCTGATGCGTGACCCGTTTCAGGGATAGTTGAGCCCGGGCCGTCAAGCCGTTCTTTACCGGTTCGTCCCATTCTGGCGCCCCTGGAGAGGGGCCCGGAGCACACCTTGTTCACCGCCGACGACAAGCTGCAGCAACGTCTGACGCCGCACCTGCAGCGGGTGCTGATCGTCGATCCGCAGCCGGCGGCGGTGAAGCTGCTCGGCGAACTGCTGCGCTCGGTCACGCCCGGCCAGATCGCCACCGCCGCCAGCGACCAGAAGGCCATACAGCTGGCCCAGGCGGTCGACCCGCAGATCATCTTCATCGAACATTCCGGCCCCAGCCTCGACGGGGCGAGGCTGGCTCGCGCGATTCGCCGCAGCGACCTGCTGTGCCGCAAGGCCCCGATCATCATGGTCACCGGCGAGGCGACGGCCCAGGCGATCCTCGGCGCCCGCGACGCGGGGGTTCACGAGTTCCTGCGCAAGCCCTTCACCATCAAGGACCTGCTGCGGCGACTCGAGGCCGTGGCGCTCAAGCCGCGCGACTGGGTCGAGGCCGTGCAGTACGTCGGGCCCGACCGGCGGCGGTTCAACTCGGGCGAATACGCCGGACCGCGCAAGCGCAAGTCCGACGCGCGCAAGACGCCCGATCAGGCGCGAGTGCTGCAGGCGCTGAAGATCGTCCGGGCCGCGGCCGGGGCGCTGGACAGCGACTGGGCCCAGGCCCGCCGGGCGCTGTTGGCCCAGGCCCAGGATCTGCAGAAGGCCGCCGTCGCGGTCGGCGACATGAAGCTGATGACGGCGGCGGTTGATCTCGGCCGTCAGCTGTCGGCAGAGGGACCGGTCAACCGGGCCGACCTCGACGGCGCCATCGCCGCCCTGGTGGCCCTGATGCCCCGGGACGAGGCCCTGGCGGCCTGATCAGGCCTCGACCAGGTTCCGCTCGAGGGCAGCCGCGCGCATCGTCTTCTGCAACTTCTCGAACGCCCGCACCTCGATCTGGCGCACCCGCTCGCGGCTGACGCCGTATTCGGCGGCCAGTTCCTCGAGCGTGGTCGGGTCGTCCTTCAGCCGGCGCTCGGTGAGAATGTGCCGCTCGCGGTCCGACAGCTCGGCCATGGCCTCCTGCAGCAGGCCCATGCGCAGGCTGCTCTCCTCGGCCTCGGCGACCTGGGTCTCCTGGCTGACGGCGGTGTCGTCGGCCAGCCAGTCCTGCCACTCGCTCTCGCCATCGGCGCGCATCGGCGCGTTCAGCGAGGCGTCGCCGCCGGACAGGCGGCGGTTCATCGAGATGACCTCCTCGTCCAGCACGCCCAGCTTGGTCGCGATGGTCTTCACATGCTCGGGACGCAGGTCGCCTTCCTCGAAGGCGCTGATCTCGGCCTTGGCCTTGCGCAGGTTGAAGAACAGCTTCTTCTGCGCCGCCGTGGTGCCCATCTTCACGAGCGACCAGCTGCGCAGGATGTATTCCTGGATCGAGGCGCGGATCCACCACATGGCGTAGGTGGCCAGGCGGAAACCCTTCTCCGGCTCGAACTTCTTGACCGCCTGCATCAGGCCGACGTTGCCTTCGGAGATCACTTCCCCGATCGGCAGGCCGTAGCCGCGGTAACCCATGGCGATCTTGGCCACCAGGCGCAGGTGGCTGGTGACGAGCTTGTGGGCGGCCTCGGAATCCTCGTGCTCCTTCCAGGCCTTGGCGAGCATGAACTCCTCGTCCTTGGCGAGCATCGGGAACTTGCGGATTTCGGTCAGGTAACGCGACAGCCCGCCTTCCGGCGACATGACGGCGAGAGACGTGGCGGCCATTGGTTACATCCCCTTTTCTGCGTGCGGGCGCGGCGCAAGCGCCATCATCCGCCCCCTTGAGCTCCGAGATAGGAAGCCGGTCCAGCCGTTTGAAGGCCAGTGAGGAATTTGTAATCCCCGACTGTGGCGCTCGGGTATCGAGATTGTGTCAGTGAGTTGTCAGAAAAAATCCACAGGCCGTGGGGCGGGCGTGTCCCGAAATGTCTCGTCCTGTCCCGGCAGGATGCGGCCCGGAAGTCCCGCGATTTCGGCGCCGTCTCCTTCTCCCTCAGTGAGAAGGAAATCGGCTCAACGCCTCCTCCAGCCGCCGCATATCCTCCGGCAGGGGCGTCTCGAACCGCATCGTCTCGCCGGTGACCGGATGCACGAACCCCAACACGGCTGCGTGCAGCGCCTGTCGACGAAGGCCGGCGACGGCCATGGCCTCGCGGACGACCGGGGCCGGCGGGCCCGAGCCGTAGGTCGGGTCGCCCAGGCACGGGGCGCCCTTGCTGGCCAGATGCACGCGGATCTGGTGGGTGCGGCCGGTCTCCAGCCGGCACGACACCCGCGCGGCCAGCGGCCGGGCCTGCGGTCCGAAGGCGCGTTCGACGCGATAATGGGTGATCGCCTCGCGCCCGCCGGTCCTGAGGATGGCCATCTTCTTGCGGTCATGCTGGCTGCGGCCCAGCTGCGTCGTGATCGTGCCTTTCGCCGGGCTCGGCGCGCCGCGGGTCAGGGCGATGTACAGCCGGTCGATGTCGTGGCTGG
>DAORNX010000171.1:0-867 GCA_035441225.1 Caulobacter sp. | reverse complement strand
CCTTGTCGAGCCGGTGGACGATGCCGGGCCGGGCCACGCCGCCGATGCCTGACAGACTGGCCCCGCAGTGATGCAGCAGGGCGTTGACCAGGGTCCCGCCCGGCGTTCCCGGACCCGGGTGGGCGGCCATCCCGGCCGGCTTGTCGACCACGATCAGATGCGCGTCCTCGAACAGCACCGTCAGCGGGATCGCCTCGGCCACGACCTGCGTCGACTCCGGCGGCGGGATCAGGACGCGGTAGAGACCCGCGCCGGCCTTGCCCGAGGCGTCGGTCACTGCCGCCCCGTCGCGCGTGACCATCCCGGCCGCCATCAGCGCCTGCACCCGGCCGCGCGACAGCTCCGGCAACCGGTCGGCCAGGGTCTTGTCCAGCCGCGACCCGGCCTCGCACGGCGCGATCTCGACCACCCGCTCGCCGGGCTGGTCCGGCTCAAGCGCCTCGTCGTCCTCGGAAAGGTCGGCGGCGTCGGTCACGCCTTGCCGGTCGCCTGTTCCTCGTGGCCCGTGATCGAGCCGTCCTTGAACAGGTATTCGCGCAGGTTCTCGTCGACCTGCGGATCGTTGCGGCGCAGCCATTCCAGCGCCATGGCGGCGTGCTCGAGCTCCTCGGCCGCGTTGTGCAGCAGGATGGCCCGCAGTTCCTCGTCGTCGATGGCCTGCTCCGACCCGTCCGACATGACCTTGCGCCACCACGCGGCGAGATGATGTCTAGCTGGCGCACGCGCCGACGGGGTTCGCACGCCCCGCTGCGCAACAAGGATCGCCGGCAACCCACCGAGTGCTAACGGCATCGACGCTCGATCCACAACCGCCGGAACGCGAACGCAATCCGGACGCTGCTGGCTGCGCACGGCGCCCGCGGCAGC
>DAORNX010000170.1:0-5471 GCA_035441225.1 Caulobacter sp. | reverse complement strand
GGCCGAGATCGGCCAGCGCCAGACCGGCCTCCTGATGTACGGGCGGCCAGTTCGGCTCGGCCCGGATCACCGGCTCGAGCACGGTCAGGGCCGCCTCGGCGCCGCCCTGACGCCGCAACGCGGCCGCCAGCAGCAGGATCGCCTGCGGGTGCGTCGGCAGGACCCGCAGGATTTCGCGCGCCTGGGCCTCGGCCAGCGCCGGATCCTGGGTCAGAAGGCCGGCGGCATGGGCCAGGGCTGTGGCCAGCGTGCCTGAGGCTTGGGCGGTTTCCTGCGTCATCGCGCCAAGCCGTGCACAGGTTCAGCGTCCCTGTCGACCCGCATCTTGAGCCTTCCCCGCATGACCAAAAGGTAAGCTGCGCCGGTCACCCGGCTGGCCTATGGCGTTCATCGCTGTTCAGGAGCGCCCTCATGAAGACCCTCGCCGCCCTCGCCCTCGCCGCCGCCCTTGGTCTCGCCGGCCCGGCGCTCGCCGCCTCGCCGGAAGAGGCGGAAGCGACCTTGCGGACCACCATCTCCCAGATCCAGGCCGGAACGCCGGACTATGACGCCATGGTTCCGGCGCTCGCCGACGCGGTGAAACGGAACCCCGACGCTCCGGCGCAGCTGGCGGCCCTGGGCCCGGTGACCACGGTCGTCGCCACCAGCCAGGCCGACCCGTTCACCTATGACGTCACCTTCCAGAATGGCGCGGTGCTGCACTGGACCCTGTCGATCAACGCCGACGGCAAGATCCAGGGCCTGCTGGTTCAGTAGGCCGGCCGGCCCTTGAGCCGCAGCCGGCTGACGCCGCCGTCGGGGTAGATGTTCAGCCGCACGAACCGGACCGGTGCGTGCGGCAGGATCTCGCGCGTGAAGACATGAACGTGGTCGGGCTGGAGCTTCGTCTCGGGCAGCAGCACCGGCCAGGTCTCCGCCTGCCGGGCGATGTCCGCCGGCGAGCCTGTGGCCGTGGCCGACGCCTGGATCGCGCAGCGGTCGGGGTAGTTGCCCTTGAAGTGGGCGGTGTCGACGGTGATCTCCTCGATCGTTCCGGCATGGCCGAGCTCGAGGATCGCCCAGTCGTGGCCCGGTTCGCGGCGGCGACGGGTTTCCCATCCGTCGCCCATGTCCCGGCCCCGGCCCGGCGCGGTGAGGTTCTCGACCCGGCCGAAGTGCTCGTCGTTGGCGATGATCCCGCGACCGCCGTGCTCCATCGCCAGCAGGTCGAGCACGGCGTCCGGCGGGACCTCGCGCCAGTCCTTGTGGATGGTCCCGAACACCCGCAGCCGCGCCACGCCACCGTCGGGATAAATGCTCAGCCGCACGTGGGTCCAGACGCCGCGGGCCTCGGCCTTCACCAGGCGTCGGTCATTTCCGTTCAGATCCATGACGGGGACCAGCGTCGTCCATTCCGCGTCGTCGGGCGGGATTCCGGCGTCCGACAGGCAGGCCTCGATCGACGCCCTCGGCGGGTAGTTTCCGGTGAAATGGCGAGTGTCGACCTCGAAGCCGGCGATCTCGCCTGGCGCCCCCAGTCTGACGATCGCCCAGTCGTGGCCGGCGACGCGCTTGCGGCGACTCTCCCAGCCGTCCATCCATTTGCCGTTGTCGTCGTACTTGCCGGGGATGAACACCGGCTCCGCCGGGTCGATCAGCCGGGCCTTGTCGGCGAAGAAGTCGTCGGTGGCGTAGACCACCGCGCTTCCCAGCCGCGGCTGGGCCAGGTCGATCAGGCCGGCGAAGGGATGGCTCACGGTGCGTCCTCGATCAGCTCGGCCAGCCGGAAGGCGGCGATACGGTGGATCTGGCGCAGGGCCTCGGCGAACTCCGCGTCTGGATCGTTGGCCAGACGGGATTCGAACGCGTCGAGGATGTCGCGACGGCCCAGGCCCTTCACCGCGATGATGAAGGGAAAGCCGAAGCGGTCGTTGTAGGCCGCGTTGAGCCGCTGGAAGGCGGCGAACTCGTCGGGCGTGCACTGGTCCAGGCCGGCCCCGGACTGCTCGCGCACCGAGGCGTCCGCCATGCGAGCCCGCCCGGCCAGCTGGGGGTGGGCGCGGATCAGGGCCAGCTTCCGCTCGCGCGGCGCCGAGTCGACCACCGTGGCCATCGCCGTGGCCATCGACCGCGCCGACCGCAGCGCGCCCGCGCCGGGCCAGACCGCCTCGGCGACCCACGGCGAATCCTCGTAGACCCCGCCGAAGCGCTCGATGAAGCCTTCCCTACCGGGCATGCGGATGCCGCTCCCGCCAGTGACGGGCGATGTCGATGCGCCGGGCGAACCAGACATCCTGGTGCGACAGGGCATGTTTCAGGAACCGCTCCAGTCCGGCCATCTTGCCGGGTCGCCCGGCCAGCCGGCAGTGCAGGCCGATCGACATCATCCGCGGCCGCTCCTCACCCTCGGCGTAGAGCACGTCGAAGGCGTCGCGCAGGTAGCTGAAGAACTGCTCCCCGGTGTTCAGTCCCGTGCCGGAAAAGCGCATGTCGTTGGCCTCCAGCGTGTAGGGCACGATCAGGTGCGGCGTGGCCGTCTGCGTCGACCAGAACGGCAGGTCGTCCGAATAGTCGTCGGCGTCATAGAGGAAGCCGCCCTCCTCGGCCGCCAGCCGGCGGGTGTTGGGACTGGTGCGGCCCGCGTACCAGCCCAGCGGCCGCTCGCCGGTCAGGCGGGCGTGGACCTCGATCGCCCGGGCCATGTGCTCGCGTTCGACCGCCTCGGGGACGGCCTGGTAGTTGATCCAGCGCCAGCCGTGACTGGCGATCTCGTGCCCCGCCTGCAGGAAGGCCTCGACCACGGCCGGGTTGCGTTCCATCGCCATGGCCACGCCAAACACCGTCAGCGGCAGGTCGTAGCGCTCGAACAGCCGCAGCAGCCGCCACACCCCGGCCCGCGCGCCGTATTCGTAGAGCGACTCCATGCTCATGTGCCGCGCGCCCTGGACCGGCGCGGGGAAGATCATGTCGGACAGGAAGGTCTCGGCCGCGGCGTCGCCGTGCAGCACGGCGGCCTCGCCGCCCTCCTCGTAGTTGAGCACGACCTGGATCGCGATGCGCGCGCCGCCCGGCCAGTCCGCGTGAGGCGGATTGGGGCCGTAGCCGATCAGGTCTCTGGGATAGCCGTCGCTCATGGGACGGCCATAGCAGGCCCGTCGCAGGCGGATCGTCAAGGTTTA
This sequence comes from Caulobacter sp., assembly GCA_035441225.1. Classification (GTDB taxonomy): domain Bacteria; phylum Pseudomonadota; class Alphaproteobacteria; order Caulobacterales; family Caulobacteraceae; genus Caulobacter. The sequence goes on along the minus strand of DAORNX010000170.1, from coordinate 2,313 downwards.
CGAGACCTTGTCCGACGGTGAAGGTTGCATTCGACGCGATCGGGGGAGATTCTGACCGGCTCCCCCGCGCCCTGCGGCCCAGGAGCGACCATGACCGGACTGACGACCCACGTTCTGGACACGACCCATGGCCGGCCGGCCGCGGGCGTCGCCCTGCGCCTGTTCCGCGACGGCCAGCTGATGGTCGAGACCCGCACCAACGCCGATGGCCGCTGCGACGCGCCGCTGCTGACCGGCGAGACGATCCATCGCGGCCACTACCGCCTTGAGTTCGCGATCGGGGCCTATTTTCGCGGCAGGGGTCTCGACCTGCCCGAACCGTCGTTCCTCGAAATCGTGGCGATCGAGTTCGGCATCGCCCACCCGGCCGACCACTATCATGTGCCGCTGCTGGTTTCGCCCTACGGCTACTCGACCTACCGGGGGAGCTGAGCGTGCGCGACGTCGTCCGATTCGTGCTCGATGGCGAGGGGCGGGAGCTGCGCGACATCGACCCGACGACGACGGTGCTCAACCTGCTGCGTCGTGACCTGCGTCGGACCGGGACCAAGGAGGGTTGCGCCGAGGGCGACTGCGGCGCCTGCACCGTGGCGCTCGGCGAACTGGACGGCGACCGCGTGAAATGGCGGGCCGTCAACGCCTGCATCCTGTTCGCGCCGATGCTCGACGGCCGGGCGCTGAAGACGGTCGAGAGTCTCGGCGGCGACCATCCGGTGCAGACGGCCCTGGTCGAGCACCACGGCTCGCAGTGCGGCTTCTGCACCCCGGGGTTCGTGATGTCCCTTTGGGCGAGGGGGCGCGAGGATAATCCGCCGCCGGTGGCGGACGCGATCGCCGGCAATCTGTGCCGCTGCACGGGCTACGGCCCGATCCTGGCGGCCGGCGAGGCGGCCGGAACCCGGGCGGAAGACGACCCGGTCGCGGCGCTTCAGGCGCTGTCCGGCGACGAGCCGTTGTCTCTGACCCATGACGGCCGCCGCTGGTTCGCGCCCAGGGCGCTCAGCGATCTGGCGGGTCTCGTCGAGGCCCATCCCGACGCGGTGATCCTGGCCGGCGCGACCGATGTCGGCCTGTGGGTGACCAAGCAACACCGCGACCTGCAGACCGTCATCTCGATCGGTGACGTCGCCGAGCTGAAGACCATCACGGAAACATCCGGCGGTGTCCGCATCGGCGCAGGCGTCCGCTACAGCGACGCGCTGGCGACCCTCGCCGGACTGCACCGCGACCTCGGCGAACTGGTCCGCCGGCTGGGCTCGGTGCAGGTGCGCAACAGCGGCACGATCGGCGGCAACATCGCCAACGGCTCGCCGATCGGCGACATGCCGCCGGCCCTGATCGCGCTGGGCGCCACCCTGGTGTTGCGCAAGGGCGGTGAGCGCCGCGAGACGCCGCTGGAGGACTACTTCCTCGGCTACGGCAAGCAGGACCGGCGGCCGGGCGAGTTCGTCGAGGCGGTGATCGTCCCGCGCCCCCGCGAAGGCATGCTCTATCGCGTGTTCAAGCTGTCCAAACGGTTCGACCAGGACATCTCCGCCGTCTGCGCCGGCTTCGCCCTGACGATAAAGGACGACGTCGTACAGAATGCCCGCATCGCCTTCGGCGGCATGGCGGCGACGCCGAAACGGGCCCTGGCCTGCGAGGCGGCGCTCACCGGTCAACCCTGGACCGGGGCCACCATCGAACGGGCCACCCAGGCGCTGGAGCGCGAGTTCGCGCCGATCGACGACGTTCGCGCCTCGGCCGTCTATCGGATGACGGCGGCGCAGAACCTGCTGCGCAAGCTGTTCGCCGAAACCGGCGGCGCGACGATCGACGTGCTGGCCGCGGAGCCGGTCGATGCCTGACTCCGGCGCCCGCCCCCGCGACCCGCCCGGCGTCGTCCACCGGGCGTTGAAGCATGACAGCGCCGAGCGCCACGTCTCCGGCCGCGCCCTCTACATCGACGACATTCCCGAGCCGCGGGACCTGCTGCACGTTGCGCTGGGCATGAGCGCGCGGGCCCATGCCCGCATCGTCTCGCTGGACCTGACCCCCGTCCGCGCCGCGCCGGGCGTGGTCGACGTGGTCTGCGCGCAGGACATCCCCGGGACCAACGACGTCAGCCCGGTGGCCGGGGACGATCCCCTGTTCGCCGACGGGGAGGTTCTCTACGTCGGCCAGTCGCTGTTCGCCGTGGCTGCCGAGACCGTCGACCAAGCCCGCGCCGCCGCCCGGCTGGCGGTCGTGACCTACGAGGACCTGCCGGCCGACCTGACCATCGCCGACGCCCGCGCGGCCGGATCGACCCTTGAACCGGCCCAGACCATGCGC
>DAORNX010000169.1:0-5488 GCA_035441225.1 Caulobacter sp. | reverse complement strand
GCGTTGGTGGTGCAGCTGCCGTTGGAGACGACGATGTCGTCGGCGGTCAGGGTCTCGTGGTTGACCTTGAAGACGATGGTCTTGTCGGCGCCCTCGGCCGGGGCCGAAACCAGCACCCGCTTCGCGCCGGCGGCCAGGTGGGCGGAGGCCTTTTCCTTCGAGGTGAACAGGCCCGTGCATTCGAAGGCGATGTCGACGCCCAAGTCCTTGTGCGGCAGCTCGGCCGGATTGCGGATCGCCGTGACCTTGATCTTGCCGCGGCCGATGTCGATCCAGTCCTCGCCGGTCGTCACCGTGCCGGGGAAGCGGCCATGAACGCTGTCATAGCGGAACAGGTGGGCGTTGGTTTCCACCGGACCCAGGTCGTTGATCGCCACGACCTCGATGTCCGTGCGGTTGTGCTCGGCGATCGAGCGCAGAACCAGACGGCCGATCCGGCCAAATCCGTTGATGGCGACGCGAAGGGTCATGAGTGAAGCGCTCCCGGCGGCAAGGTTCCTGATTGGGCGCGGGTTTTGCGGTCAGGGGCCGCGGAGTCAACCCCGCGAGAGGATTTGCGACGGTCACATCCGGTGAAGGTTTGTGACGATCTTCACCATTCCTCTCCGCGAAGCGGGGAGGGGGACCGCGCGGAGCGCGGTGGAGGGGCAGTGCTGATGCGAGCGGCCCCATCCTGAATTCCGGTCCGTCCGGAGAGCACGGTTCCGCCCCTCCACCATCCTCCGGGTGGTTCCCCTCCCCTCTGACGAGGGGAGGATTGTTCAGGCACGAACCACCTTCACCTTGCCCGCCGCCGCCGCCGCGTTCGCTCGCGCCGTGTCGGTGTCGGCGGCCCTCGCCAGCGCCACGCCCATGCGGCGGCGCTCGAAGGCCTCGGGCTTGCCGAACAGGCGCAGGTCGACGCCCGGGCCGGACAGCGCCTCGGCCACGCCCTCATAGGCGACCCCGACAGCCTCCATGCCGCCATAGATCACCGCGCTGGCGCCCGGTTCGCGCAGGCTGACGTCGACGGGCAGGCCGAGGATGGCGCGGGCGTGCAGCGCGAACTCGCTCAGATGCTGGGTGGCCAGGGTGACCAGGCCCGTGTCGTGCGGTCGCGGGCTGACCTCGGAGAACCACACCTGGTCGCCCTTCACGAACAGCTCGACGCCGAACAGGCCCCGGCCGCCGAGCGCGGCGGTGACCTTGCCGGCGATGTCCTGGGCCGAGGCCAGGGCGGCGGCGCTCATCGCCTGCGGCTGCCAGCTCTCGACATAGTCGCCCTTGACCTGGCGGTGGCCGACCGGCGCGCAGAAGGAGGTCCGGATCTGGCCGTCGGCGCCGAGCGAGCGGACCGTCAGCAGGGTGATCTCGAAGTCGAAGTCGATGCGCCCCTCGACGATCACCAGCGCCGTCTCGACCCGCCCGGCCGACAGGGCGTAGTCCCAGGCCGCGCCGATGCCGGCCGCGCACTCGACGTAGGACTGGCCCTTGCCGGAACTGCTCATCACCGGCTTGACGAAGCAGGGATAGCCGACCGCCTGCGCGCCGGCCTCCAGCGCCTCGCGGCTGTCGGCAAAGGCGTAGGGGCTGGTCGGCAGGCCGAGCTCTTCGGCCGCCAGCCGGCGGATGCCCTCACGGTTCATCGTCAGCTGGGCGGCCCGGGCCGTGGGGATCACCGTCGCCAGGCCCTCGGCCTCGATGCGGGCCAGCTCGTCGGTGGCGATGGCCTCGATCTCGGGCACGACCAGGTGTGGCCGCTCGGCCTCGATCACCGCGCGCAGGGCGGCGGGGTCGGTCATGGCGATGACATGGCTGCGGTGGGCCACCTGCATGGCCGGGGCGTCGGCGTAGCGGTCGACACCGATCACCTCGACGCCCAGCCGCTGCAGCTCGATGGCCACTTCCTTGCCGAGCTCCCCGCAGCCGAGGAGCATGACCTTCGTGGCCGACGGGCTGAGGGGGGTGCCGAGTTTCATGACTTGATCCCTGTTGGCGTAATCGGGGGCGTAACCGGGGACAGCTTAAGCTGTCCCCTCAAACTGCCAGTGTGCATGGTTCGACACGCGCCCTGCGGGCGCTGCTCACCATGACGTGGAAAGTCTACGTCATCCTGAACAAGCGCGAAGCGGCGTGCCGAAGGACGCAGGGTGTCAGAGCTTCGCCTTCGCCGCCGCCGCGACGGCCTCGGCGGTGATGCCGAATTCCTTGTACAGTCGCTCGTAGGGCGCCGAGGCGCCGAAGCCGGCCATGCCGACAAATACGCCGTCCTCGCCGATGAACCGCTCCCAGCCGAACTTCACGCCGGCCTCGACAGCCACCCGCACCGGGGCCTTGCCGATGGTGTCGGCGCGGTACCTGGCCGTCTGCTGCTCGAACAGCTCCCAGCAGGGGGTCGAGACCACCCGGGTCGGCACGCCGTCGGCCTGCAGCAGGTCACGGGCGGCGAGCGCGATCGGAACCTCCGAGCCGGACGCGAAGATCGTCACCCGGGCCGCGCCGTCGGCGGCGGCGGCCTCATAGGCGCCCCTGGCCGACAGGTTGCCGCCCGTGGTGCGGACCACGCCGGTCTTCTGCCGCGACAGGGCCATCACCGACGGGGTGGTTTTCGCCTCGAGCGCCAGACGCCAGCACTCGGCGGCCTCGACCGCGTCGGCCGGGCGGAACACCAGCAGGTTGGGCATGGCCCGCAGGCTGGCGACATGCTCGACCGGCTGGTGGGTCGGGCCGTCCTCGCCCAGGCCGATCGAGTCGTGGGTCATCACATGGATCACCCGCACGCCCATCAGGGCGCCCAGGCGGATGGCCGCGCGGCTGTAGTCGGCGAAGGCCAGGAAGGTGCCGCTGTAGGGGATCACCCCGCCATGCAGCGCCATGCCGTTCATCGCCGCGGCCATGCCGTGCTCGCGCACGCCGTAGTGGACGTAGCGGCCGGCGTAGTCGGGCGCGTCGAACGGGGCCGTGCCCTTGACGTAGGTGTTGTTCGAACCGGTCAGGTCGGCCGAGCCGCCGACCATGTCCTCGATCGCCGGGGTCAGCGTGGCGAGGGCCGCGCCGGAATGGACGCGCGTGGCATTGACCACCGGCTCGGCCAGCATCTTGCCGATATGGGCGTCGAGGCCGGCGAAGGCGTCGGCCGGCAGATCGCCCTTCATGGCCCGCGTGAAGTCGGCGCGTCGGTCGCTGGCCTTGAGGCGGGCCTCCCACTTGCGGCGTTGCGAGCCGCCCTTGCGGCCGGCCTTGCGCCAGGCGGCGACGATGTCGTCGGGCAGTTCGAACGGCGGAAGCGGCCAGCCCATCGCCTTGCGCGCGACGATGGCCTCCTCGTCGAACAGCGAATAGCCGTGGCCGTGGACGTCGCCTTCCTTGTCACCGGCGCCCTTGAGGATCCGGGTGCGGACCGCGATCATCGTCGGCCGGTCCTGTTTCGTCGCCCAGCGCAGGGCCGCGGCGATCTTGCCGTGGTCGTGGCCGTCGACCGCCTTGACCGCCCAGCCGGCCGCCTTGAAGCGGGCCATCTGGTCGCCGGTCTCGGAGATGGTGGCCGCCCCGTCGATGGTGGTGTTGTTGTCGTCGAACAGCACGGTCAGCCTGTTCAGCTTCAGCCGGCCGGCGATCGAGATGGCCTCGTGGCTGACGCCCTCCATCAGGCAGCCATCGCCGGCGATGACCCAGGTGCGGTGGTCGACCAGGTCGTCGCCGTAGCGGGCGTTCATGTGGCGCTCGGCCATGGCCATGCCGACGGCCGTGGCGATGCCCTGGCCCAGCGGGCCGGTGGTGGTCTCGACCCCGGCGGTGTGCCCGTATTCGGGATGCCCGGCCGTGGTGCTGCCCCACTGACGGAAGGCGCGGATGTCATCCATGCTGACCGACTTGAAGCCCGACAGGTGCAGCAGGCTGTAGATCAGCATCGAGGCGTGGCCGGCCGACAGCACGAACCGGTCGCGGTCGGCCCAGTCCGGCCGGCTGGCGTCGTAGCGCAGGAACTTCGTCCACAGCACCGTGGCCACGTCGGCCAGGCCCATCGGGGCGCCCTGGTGGCCGGACCTGGCGGCATGGACGGCGTCCATGGAAAGAACGCGGATGGCGTCGGCCATCCTGACCGGGCTGACGGACATGTTCGGCTCTCTCGACTCGCGTGGGACTGGGGCGGGTTCGCACGTGGAAAGGATCGTTTCAACCCGCCTTCCTGTCGCGCCCCGGCGCGGTCTATACAAAGGACTTCGATCAGGGAGCCGCGATGATGACGGGAGAGGCCGAGGGAAGCGCCCTCGATCTGGCCGTGCGCCGGCTGGAGCGCGCGATGGCGATGCTCGAGAGCCGCATGTCCGACAGGATGGCCGAGGCGGGCGCCGAGGCCGGCGGTCTGTTCGACCAGGACCGCGCACGCCTGGCCGCCGAACTGGACGCCGCCCGGGCCCGCGAGCGGGCGCTGGAAGAGGCCGGGGCCCAGGCGTCGCAGGCGCTGGGTCGCGCCATCGAGGAGATACGCGCCGCGCTGGGCGATGAGCCCGCCAACGGAACGGAAGGCTGACCGCCATGGCCCAGGTCACCGTGCAGGTTAATGGCAAGCCCTACAGCGTCGGCTGCGAGGACGGCCAGGAACGTCATCTGGTCGAGATCGCCCGGCTGTTCGACGAACAGGTCCGCCAGGTCAGCCAGGACGTCGGTAATCTCGGCGAGACGCGGCTGTTCCTGATGGGCGCCCTGCTGCTGGCCGACGAGATGGCCGACCTCAAGCTGCGGCTGCAGCACATCCAGGGCGAACTGGCCCGGACCCAGACCGAACAGGCCAAGATCGAGGTCAAGGCCGTGGCGGCGCTGGAGAACGCCGCCAAGCGCATCGAGAAGCTGGCGGCGGGGTAGTTTTGCTCCTTCTCCCCTTGCGGGAGAAGGTATCCAGGGCCGGCCTTCCCTTTGCCCGCTCGAAGCCCTACCTTGACCGGCGGCGGGTCCTGCTGCGGCTCTCGTCGAAGGCAACACATCCCAGCGACCTTAATTCTCTCTGAGGGAGCTGACCCTGTCCTTCCCCGTGGGGTCGGGCACTCGGCGCCCACCTGGTCAACCAGGTCGAGGGGATAGAACCGACCTTCACGGCTCTCGCGGCGCCGCCACCCTATTTCCGCATTGCATGGTGCGTGGTTCGACACGCAGTCTGCGGCTGCTGCTCACCATGACGTGCACAGAGCTACGTCATCCTGAGCAGGCCCGAAGGGCCGTGTCGAAGGACGCACCAAAGTGACCGACCCCGCCCTCGCCGCCCAGAAAGCCACCCTCCGCATGGAGATGCGCAACCGGCGCAAGGGCCTGCTCGTCGAGCATCCCGAGGCCGACTGGATGGCGGCCGACCGGGCCGGCGAGATGCTGGCGGCGCTGGGCGTACGCCGCCCCGGGGTGCTGGGGATCTACAAGGCCCTGGGCGCCGAGCTCGACCCCCGCCCGCTCGGCGACCTGCTGATCAAGCAGGGCTGGCGGCTGGCCCTGCCGGCCGTCGAGAGCGAGGACGGGC
>DAORNX010000168.1:0-5505 GCA_035441225.1 Caulobacter sp. | reverse complement strand
CGCCACGCTGATCGCCGGGAGCGGCGCGAGGCGGCAGCGCAGCGCCTCGCCCGCCAGGGCCGGCGACTTGTTCCTGTGCGGCCCGTCGGCGTTGAGGGTCTGGGCCGCGCCGTTGTCGACGCAGATCGCCAGCGCCGGATCGACCTTGCCGCCCTTGAACTTCTTCACATCGACATAGCCGTCCCACAGCACGTCGGGCAGCCGGCCGCCGACGCCGAACATCGCCACCCGCAAGGCCTGCAGGTCGAGTCCGTCGGGCTTGGCCCCGCCCGGCGTGAAGCGGTTGTCGTGGACGAAGATCGACTCCGGCCAGGGGTCGAAGTTCGGGGCCACCCCTTCCTTGCTCATGTAGCCGGTCGAGAAGTAGCTGGAGATGATCACATTGGCGGTGTTGTTGCCGCCGATGTCGTTGTCGAAGATCTCTACCTGGTCGTTGGCGTTGATGATCACCCCGGTGCCCGCCGGCACCGAGGCCACGGCCGAGCCCTTGCGGCCGAAGTTGCCGGTGTTGTTGCCCTCGACCCGGTTGCGGAACACGCGGGTGGCAAAGCCCGAAACCTTCAGGTTGGGCATGTTGAACACCAGGATGCCGCCGGTGTTGTTGATCGCCAGGTTGTCATAGACGTCGGCGTTCTGGGTGTTCTCGATCTCGATGCCGGCGACATTGAACTCGGCCCGGTTGCGGCGCACGACGACATTGTTCGACTGGCCGACGTAGATGCCCGCGTCCGACGCGCCGATGGCCACGCTGTCCTCGATCAGCAGGTTGCGCACCTGTACGGGATAGAGGCCGTAGGCCCCGTTGCTGGTCTTCGGGCCGCCCGTCCATTCGGCGCGCACCCGCCGGATGATGATGTTCTCGCCTTCGTTGACCTTCAGGCCGTCGCCCTTGGCGTCCTCGATGGCCAGGTCCTCGATGGTGAAGTTGCTGGCGTTGACCAGCAGCCCCTCGGCCCCGGCCGCCTGACCCTTGAAGCTCAGAATGGTCCTGTCCATGCCCGCGCCGCGGATCGTGACGCCGTCAACGTCGAGACTCAGGCCGCGGTCGATGGCGTAGACCCCGGCGGGAATGGTGATCACGTCGCCTGGCTTGGCGTCGATCAACTGCTGGATCAGGGTTTCCTGGTAGGTGGTGTTGGGCTTGGCCGCCGAACCGCCACCCGGCCCGCAGGCCGCCAGGGCCAGCGCCCCCGCGATGGTCAATGCGCCCAGCGCGCGATTCCAGCCCCGCCCCATGGATCGTCTCCCTTTCCGTCCGGCCGGGACTCTGGCGGCCCCGGTTCCGACGGGAACCTCGCATGGGGGACAGAGAGGGGCAATCACCCCACAGACGTCATGGCCCGACTTGTTCGGGCCATGACGAAGGAAAGGGCGGCTACGCCTTGCCGTACTTCGCGCCCAGCCCAGCGCAGACCTCGTGGAATTCGCGAACCGTGTCGGCGATGATGTCGGCCACCGGGCGGACGCTGTCGATGCGGCCCGCCACCTGGCCGGACAGGGCGATGGAGGCTTCCATGTCGCCGCCGAAATAGAGCTCCAGCGCCCTGGCCATCTCGGGCATGGCGCCGGCGGCCGGGGGATTGATCTCCATCTCGGTGGTCTTGCCCGTGCGCAGCGCCCGCAGCGCCGGCCCCGGACCGAAGCGGTTGAGAAACACCGTGTCCGTTTCGGCCGCGTTGACGATCGCGTCCTTCCAGTTCTGGTGCACCGGCGACTCGGCGGCCGAGACCATGCGCGTACCCATCTGCACGCCCTCGGCGCCGAGGGCGAAGGCGGCGGCCATGGTTCGGCCGTCCATCATGCCGCCGGCGGCGATGATCGGCTTATCGGTCCGGCTGGCGATCAATGGCAGAAGCACCATCAGCGCCACCTCGCGCGGGTTCTTGAAGCCACCGCCCTCGCCGCCTTCGACGACCAGGCCATCAACGCCGGCCGCCAGCGCCTTGAGGGCCGCCGACAGCGAGGGCACCACGTGGAACACGGTCAGGCCGGCTTCCTTGAGCGGACCGCAGTACTTGTTCGGATCGCCGGCGGAGGTGGTGACGAACTTCACGCCCTGGTCGACGACGAAGCTGACGATGTCGGGGTCGCGCACGAAGGCCTGGGCGATGTTCACCCCGAACGGCTTGTCGGTCAGGCCGCGCATCTTCTTCACTTCCTCGCGGACCTCGTCGAGGCGGCCGGAGGAGGTCTCGATGATGCCGAGCCCGCCGGCGTTGGACACCGCCGACGCTAGCCGGGCCCGCGCGATCCAGCCCATCGGGGCCTGCACGATCGGATACTGGACGCCGAGCAGTCGGGTGATGCGGTTGTCGATCATGGTCGTCTCCCCAGGGTTGGGTCGACGCTACAGACTCAAACAGTTGTTTGGAAGTGTGGCCGGAGCGCCCCGGTCAGGCCTTGCGATGGTACCGCCTCTCAGGCTCGAACTGAGGACCTCCGGCTCCACAAACCGGCGCTCTAACCAACTGAGCTAAGGCGGCGCGCTTTCGCGAAGGGCGGGTTTAGTCGCTCCGGGCCGTTCGATCAAGCGCGGCGCTTGCGCACAAGCCGCACGGCCGCCACCCTTGCCCGATGAGCGAGATCAGAACCCGCACCCTGCAGGCCAACGGCCTGTCGTTCGTCATCGACGAGGCCGGCGAAGGCGAAAACGTCGCCCTGTTCCTGCACGGCTTTCCCGAGAGCAAGCACAGCTGGCGTCATCAACTGCCGCTGCTGGCGAGCCTCGGCTGGCGGGCGGTGGCCGTCGACCAGCGCGGCTACGGCGACTCAAGTCGACCCCGGGGCGTGGCTGCCTACGACATCGAGCACCTGATGGCCGACGCGGGGGCGGTGTTCGACGCCCTGGGGGCGAAGCGACGGCTGTTGATCGCCCACGACTGGGGCGCGATCGTCGCCTGGTGCTTCGCCATGGACCGGGTGCGCGACCTCGAGGGCCTGGTGATCATGAACGTGCCGCACCCGGCGGTCTTCCAGCAGGTTGTCCGCGCCAGTCCTGCCCAGCGGCGCAGGTCCTGGTACGTCGCCTTCTTCCAGATCCCCTGGTTGCCCGAAAAGGTGCTGACCGCCCGGGGCGCGGAGGCCATCGGCCGGGCCTTCAGCGACATGGCGGTGGACAAGAGCCGCTTCAGCGCGGCCGACCTCGACCACTACCGCAAGAACGCGCTCAGGCCCGGCGCCGCGACGGCCATGGTCAACTGGTATCGCGCCGGGGCCCGGAACGGCCTGAAGAAGTGGGCGCCGGACAGGGCGCCAGTGATCGACGTCCCGACCCTGATGATCTGGGGCGAGGAGGACGCCGCCCTGGGGATCGAGCTGACCGAGGGCTACGAGCCCTATGTGAAGGACTTCACCCTGCAGCGCCTGCCCGGCGTGTCGCATTGGGTCCAGCAGGAAGCGCCGGAGGCGGTCAACGCCCGGCTGGAGGCATGGCTGCGGGCGAAGGGGCTCCAGGGAACCGCTTGAGCTGTCCCCGCCCGACGACCCCGATTTTGAGTGGCCGCACACAGCAAAACGCCCCGGAGGTTTCCCTCCGGGGCGTTCGCATCCGGGTTGGATACACAACCTATTGCGGCAGCTTGAACACCAGCGGGATACGGACCGAAGCCCCATCCACCGGCGCGCCATCGCGCGTCTGCGGCCTCATCTTGAACAGACGCGACAGCTTGAGGGCCGCGTCGCCGAAGCCGAGGTCGGCGGGATCTTCCGAAACCACCTCGCAGCCTTCCAGCGTGCCGTTCGCCTTGACCCGGCAGAGGAGCGTCGCTCGCCCTTCCTTCTCCAGCCGCTGGGCGCGGTCCGGATAGAAGCGGGCGATGTCGTCCCCGCTGGGCCGACGGGCCCAGTCCGGGTTGCTGATGACCGACGGCCGCGGCGGAGTCGGAGGCGAGGGCGGCGCGATCACGGGCGGAGCCGTGGTCTCGACGCGGTCCTTCTTCTCCACCGGCGGCACCTGCAGCGGCGGCGGCGGCGCGACGTCAGGCGGCACGATGGCCGGAGGACGCGGCTGCAGCTTGGCCGGGGGCGGCGGCTTCTCCGAGGGCGGAGGCGGCGGCGGCGGCGGAGGCGGCGGCGGAGGCGGCTTGATCAGCTGGGTGTCCAGCTTCTCGTCCTCGAACAGCTTCTCCTTGATCTCGAAACGAGACTTGGCGACCCAGAAGATCAGTCCCGCATTGAGCGCCAGGGCCAGCGCGAGTCCGACCATGAACCCGCCACCGTTCTTCGGCGCCGGAGCGTCGAAGGGGTTGTGCACGCGGTGCGGAGCGTCGTTTTCATGCTCTGCCATGCGTCACCCACCATTGCCCGGAAGGCTGTCATCCTGGCCGATGAGCGCCACGCTGTAGAAGCCATTGTCCTGCAACGTGTTCATCACCTGCATGAAGTCGCCGTAGCGGACAGCCTTGTCGGCGCGGATGAAGATCCGCTCCTTCGAGGGGTTCCGAACGCGAATCTGCTTCCGAAGATCATCGCCCATCGAGGCCAGGTCGGTCGGGTTGTCGCCAATGAAGACGGCCCCGCCCGGCTGGATCGAAATGTAAATCGGCGTTGGCGGGTTCGGTCGAGGCTTGGCCACCGCTGTGGGCAGCTTTACCTCGATCGAGACCGATGCCAGCGGCGCAGCCACCATGAAGATGATCAGGAGGACCAGCATGACGTCCACGAAGGGCGTCACATTGATTTCGCTGTTCTGCTCTACATTGTACCTGCTGCCGCCGCCGGAGCCCGAGAGTTTGGCGGCCATCTGTGCTTAAGCCCCTTTGTCGAGCTGCCGCGAGATGTTGTTCATCAACTCGGCGTTGAAACCATCCGACCGCACCCCATACGACGAAATCCGCGTCTGGAAGTAGTTGTAGAAGATAACCGCGGGGATAGCGGCGAACAGACCGATACCGGTGGCGAGCAGGGCCTCGGCGATGCCGGGGGCCACGACGGCCAGGTTGGTCGTGTTCGATTCGGCGATGCCGATGAACGAGTTCATGATCCCGTAGACGGTGCCGAACAGACCGATGAACGGACCGGACGAACCGACCGAGGCGAGGAACTGCATCCCGCTCGACAGGCGCTTGGACAGCGACGACTGAACGGCGGACACGGCGGTCTGCGCGCGCATGATCGTGGTGTCGCGGTGGGCGCCGCCGATGGCCAGGCCGGCCTGACGCGAAAGCTCCACTTCGGAAGCCGCCGCGGCGGTCATGTCGGCCAGCGGGTTGCCTTCGAACTCGTCGGACAGGGCGATACGGCCCATGTCGCCGATGGACTTGGCGCCGCGGAAGGCTTCCACGAAGCGGTCCGACTTGCGGTTCAGCGAACCGAACTCGAGCAGCTTGGTGACCAGCAGGGTCCAGGAGAAGACCGAGGCCAGCAGCAGGCCCAGCATGACCACCTTCACGACCGCCTTGGCGTCCATGAACATGGTGACGGGCGTGATGTGCGATTCCTTCTTGGGCGCGGGAGCCGCGGCCGGCGCCTCCGGCGCGGGGGCGGGCGCAGCGGCGGCGTCAGCGG
>DAORNX010000167.1:0-5507 GCA_035441225.1 Caulobacter sp. | reverse complement strand
GGCATCGCCGGCATCGGCTTCGGCCTGGCGACCCTGGCCCTGGGCGGGCCCCGCGCGCCGGCGGCCCTGACCGCCCTGGCCTTCGTGCTGGCCGCCGTGGGCCTGGTGGTCTCCAGCCTCTATCACTGGCCGGACCCGCGCCACCTGGCGATCAATCTCGGACTCGGCATTCAGCTGGCTCCGCTGTTTCTGCTCTGGGGCCTTGCCCGGGCCGACGGTGTTTCGCGTCTGCGCTGGTTCCTCGCCGCCGTGTTCGTGCTGATGGCGGTGCTGACGGTGATCACCAAGCACCTGGTGTTTCCGGGGACGGTCAATCCGCAGAACGTCGGCTGGTGGGAGCGGGCCTTCGCCGTGGTGCTGGTCGGCTGGGTCGGCGTGGCGGCCTTCCTGCTCGAGCGCCGACTCATCGCGCTGGCGGCGGAAGGCGACGGAAGCTGACCCTCATCCGGCGAGTCGTCCATCGGTCGGTCCGATGATCGTCGCGCCCGCCTCTCATTTGCGTGAACGGCGCGCGATCACGAACTGATCACGACAAAAATCGCGGCGCCGCACGGAAAAATCGCGTTTTCTGCACAGGTTTCCGACAAAACCCCTTGCTAGGGTGCGCCGCAGCATAACATAAGCGTGATCGCAACGCCGAGGCCATCTGGCTCCGGATTCCCTCTCGATCACGGCGGCCCTTCATGGACGGCACGAGCAATCTGGCGATCCGGTACGACGCTCCCGCTTACGCCCCGTCGTATGCGTCGGCGCCGGAACGCGAGCACCTGCCGACGCCGGCGCCGCTGGCCATGCCGCGACAGCCGCTGATCGACGGCGGCGTGATGTCGTCCCGCATCCCGGGGACCTCGCCGACCGATATCGCCCGTCGCCGCGTCATCCTGTTCACCGCCACCCTGCTGCTGACCGCCCTGGCCTCGTTCGAGCCCGTGCGGATGTACGCCAAGGACGGCTTCCTTCCGCTCGAGATCATCGGTCTGGCGCTGTTCGAGGTCCTGATCACGGCCATCTCCTGCTGGTTCTGCAGCGCGGCGATCGGCCTGACCCTGTTGCTGATCCGCGGCGACCGCGACGAGCTGTCGTTCGCCGCCGTGGCGCCCCGCCCGACCGTCCGCACCGCCCTGCTGATGCCCCTGTACAACGAGGACGCCCAGGCCTCGTTCGGCCGGCTGGCGCAGATCGAACGTTCGCTGTCGCGGCTCAACGCCAGCCAGGCGTTCGACATCTTCGTGCTCAGCGACAGCACCGACGAGCGGGCCGCGACCAGTGAGTGGGCGGCGTTCCAGATCTTCCGCCTGCAGTCCAGTTGCCGGGTCTACTACCGCCGCCGCCGCGAGAACACCGAGCGCAAGGTCGGCAACCTGTCGGACTGGGTTCGCCGCTTCGGCGCCGCCTACAGCCACATGATCGTGCTCGACGCAGACAGCACCATGGCGGGTGAGACCATCCTGCACCTGGTCGACGCCATGGAACGCCATCCGGGCATCGGCCTGATCCAGACCACGCCGACGATCGTCGAGGGCAAGACCCTGTTCGCCCGCGCCTCACAGTTCGGCGTGCGCCTCTACGGCCGCGTCGCCTCGGCGGGCCTGGCCTGGTGGTCCGGGTCGGAAGGCAGCTACTGGGGCCACAACGCCATTGTCCGCGTCCGCGCCTTCGCCGACTGCGCCGGCCTGCCGGTGCTGCCGGGACGCAAGCCGTTCGGCGGGCCGCTGATGAGCCACGACGTGGTCGAGGCCGGCCTGCTTCGTCGCGGCGGCTGGGGCGTGCATGTCACTCCGGCCCTGTCGGGCAGCCACGAGGAAACCCCGCCCAGCCTGCTGGAGTTCATGAAGCGCGAGCGTCGCTGGTGTCAGGGCAACCTGCAGCACATCGCCCTGCTGCGCGCGCCGGGCCTGCACTGGATGAGCCGCTTCCAGCTGATCGTCGGCCTGTTGGCCTATCTGGCCTCCCCGATCTGGCTGCTGTCCCTGGCCGCCGGCCTGCTCATCCAGGTCCAGAACAAGGCCGACTGGGGCTCGTGGTGGTATTTCCTCCATCCCGAGGTCACCCCGGCCCTGCTGGCGGGGCTGTTGACCACGGGCATGCTGCTGGGTCCCAAGCTGATGGGCGTGGCCCTCGTCCTGAGCCGCCCGGCCGAACGCCGCGCCTTCGGGGGAACGCGAACCCTGCTGAAGGGCGTCGCCGCGGAAATGGGTCTGTCGGCCCTGACCGCGCCGATCTACATGATCGGCAACACCCGGGCGGTGTTCGAGATCCTGCTGGGCAAGGACGCCGGCTGGGTCAGCCAGAACCGCGACGCCGACGGGCTCAGCCTGGTCGACGCGAAGGTCGCGTTCCGCAACGAGTTCTTCGCCGGCCTGTTCTTCCTCGTGTCCCTGGCCATGCGGCCGGACCTGCTGCTGTGGATCTGGCCGATCTTCGTGCCGATGCTGTTCGCCGGGCGGATCGCCGCCTGGACCTCCAGCCGCGCCGCCGGCGACAGGGCCCGAGCCAGCGGCCTGCTGCTGACTCCCGAGGAGATCGCCGCCGCCGGCCGCGTTGCCGCGCCCCACAGCGGCGCGGAAGTGGTGCCCATGCCGGTCCGCGCCGTCGACCCGATGGCGATCGCGGCGGAGTAATCGCCCTACCGGCAGACTGGAAAGCCGCGCCGATCATCTCGCAGCGGCGGGTCCGACAAGCTTCCGACAGATCAGTCGGCCGGCCTGACTTTCGGGCCTCGCCTTCGACCGCCGAAGACCGAAAAGCAGGGCCGGAAGGTCTGCGTTATCGCGACAGACCAACCAGCGCTTCTGGGAAGCCGCTCAGGCCGGTTCGACAACCCGTGCGGCGGCCTCCAGGCGCGCCTTGAGCGCCTTGAGCTGGCTCCACAGTTCCGCCGGCATCCGGTCGCCGAACTTCTCGTAGAAGGCCGGGATGAGCGAGGCTTCCTCGCGCCAGATGTCGACATCGACGGTCTTGAGCAGCCTGATCTGGGCCTCGGTCAGGCCCAGGCCCACGGTATCAAGCGAGCCCGGCGCCGGCACGCGGCCGATCGGCGAATCGACCGCCTCGGCCTCGCCTTCAAGCCGGTCGAAGATCCACTTCAGAACCCGGCTGTTCTCGCCGTAGCCAGGCCAGACGAAGCGGCCGTTCTCGTCCTTGCGGAACCAGTTGACCATGAAGATGCGCGGCAGCTTCGCGGCGTCGGCGTTGCCGCCGACCTTCAGCCAGTGGCCGAAATAGTCGCCCATGTTGTAGCCGCAGAACGGCAGCATGGCGAACGGGTCGCGGCGCAACTCACCGACCTTGTTCTCGGCCGCCGCCGTGCCTTCGGAGGCGACGGTCGAGCCCATGAACACGCCGTGGGCCCAGTCGAAGGCCTCGGTGACCAGCGGCACGGCGCTCGCGCGCCGGCCACCGAACAGGATGGCGCTGATCGGCACGCCGCGGGGATCGTCCCACTCGCTGGCGATGACCGGGCACTGGCCGGCGGGCACGGTGAAGCGGGCGTTGGGATGGGCCGCCGGCTCCGGGCTTTCCGGGGTCCAGGGCCGGCCGCGCCAGTCGGTCAGGCGCGCGGGCTTGTCATCGGTGAGGCCTTCCCACCAGACGTCGCCGTCGTCGGTCAGGGCAACGTTGGTGAACACGGTGTTCTGGTGCAGCGCCTCGATGGCGTTGCGGTTGGTGCCCATCCCGGTCCCCGGCGCCACGCCGAAGAAGCCGGCCTCCGGATTGATGGCGTAGAGCCGGCCGTCCTCGCCGAATCGCATCCAGCAGATGTCGTCACCGATGGTCTCGGCCTTCCAGCCGTCGATCGTCGGCTGGAGCATGGCCAGATTGGTCTTGCCGCACGCGCTGGGGAAGGCGGCGGCCACGAAGCGGACCTCGCCCCTGGGGTTGGTCAGCTTGAGGATCAGCATGTGCTCGGCCAGCCACCCCTCGTCGCGGGCCATTACGCTGGCGATGCGGAGGGCGTAGCACTTCTTGCCCAGCAGCGCGTTGCCGCCGTAGCCGGATCCGTACGACCAGATCTCGCGGCTTTCCGGGAAGTGGACGATGTACTTGATCTCGTTGCACGGCCAGGGGACGTCGGTCTGGCCCGGCTCGAGCGGCGCGCCGACCGAGTGCAGGGCCGGCACGAAGAAGCCGTCGTCGCCCAGCGCGTCCAGCGCCTGCTTGCCCATGCGGGTCATGACCCGCATCGAGATCGCCACATAGGCGCTGTCGGTGATCTCGACACCCAGGGCGCTGATCGGGGAGCCGATCGGGCCCATGCTGAACGGCACGACATACATGGTGCGGCCGCGCATGCAGCCGTCGAACAGGTTGTTCAGGTCCGCCCGCATTTCCTCCGGGTCGAGCCAGTTGTTGGTCGGCCCGGCGTCGGCCTCGTTGGCCGAGCAGATGAAGGTGCGGCTCTCGACGCGGGCCACGTCGCGCGGATCGGAAGCGGCGAAGAAGCTGTTGGGGCGCTTGACCGGGTCAAGGCGCTTGAGGGTGCCGGCCTCGACCAGTTGATCGGTCAGGGCGACCCACTCCTCGTCGGAGCCGTCGCACCAGTGGACGCGATCGGGCTTGGTCAGCGCGGCGACATCGCGCACCCAAGCCAGCAGGCGCGCATGCCTGGTGGGGGCCTGATCAAGGCCTGGAACCGTGGTCTCGCCGCCCATCACCGGCGTCCTCCTGAACTACAGACGTCGTCGCCCGGTCCGTCTTCCGCGGCTGGGGTCATCGACTTTTCTGCCACCTGCCTAGCCCGCCGGGAGGCGTTGTCGCAAGCCGAAACGCCCATGCGGGTGATTTGCAGCCGCGCCGATGGCGGCGGCAAAACCAGCCGCGGCATGGATTTCGCGCGCCGCCGCGCTAGGATCGCGGCGGCACGGGGGAAACGGGCATGCGCTGGATCTTGCGGGGTCTGCTGACGATCGTCGGCCTGATGCTGGGCGTGGCGGCCACCGTGGCCGCCGCCGACCGGTTGACGGCGCCGCCCCGCCCCGCCCTGACGCCGCTGATCGAGGTCGCCCGCAACTACGACGTGGTCATCCGGCGCGACCGGTTCGGCGTGCCGCACATCCTGGGCAAGACCGACGCCGACGCCGCCTTCGGCCTGGCCTTCGCCCATGCCGAGGACGACTTCGAGACCATCCAGACGGTCGCCCTGGCCACGCGCGGGACCCTCGCCGCCCGCGACGGGCCGAAGGCCGCGCCCGGCGACTACATCGTCAGCCTGCTGGGCGTGTGGAACACGGTCAACGCCCGCTATGACCGCGACCTGCCGCCGGACGTGAAGGCCGTGCTGCAAGCCTACGCCGACGGGATCAACTACTACGCCGCCCGCAATCCCGGGAAGGTCGCGCCGGGCCTGCTGCCGCTTACCGGCAAGGACATCGCCGCCGGCTTCGTGTTCAAGACTCCGTTCTTCTACGGCCTGGACGGCGAGCTGCAGCGGCTCACCAGGGCCACATCCGATGGCCTGCCCAAGGGCTCCAACGGGGTGGCCGTGGCCCCGTCGCGTTCGTCGGACG
>DAORNX010000166.1:5331-5581 GCA_035441225.1 Caulobacter sp. | reverse complement strand
GAAGGCCGCCGGCGGCGGCTGGGCCGGCCGCTATCTCGATTTCGCCCTGCTGGTCGCCCTGGCGCCGGCGGCGATGTGGCTGTTCGGCGCCCTGGCCGCCAAGTTCAACCTGATCACCCCGCAGCAGGGCTTCGAGGCGATGCTGGTCCAGGGGCCGACCGAGTCGCTCGGCTGGGCGCCGGCGATCGCCCTGGTCGGGGTGCTGACGGGCCTGGTCGGCGTGCTGGTGGCGGTGTTCGGCGGCTTCTCG